>JAHIMK010000076.1 GCA_018896675.1 Nanobdellota archaeon | reverse complement strand
TTCTTCTCTATTACCTCATAACCTTCCATTTTCATTTGAATTGGCTTTTTCATTGTAGTTACAATGTAACTACATATAGAATATAAAGATTTCTATAGTAGAGAATATATATTTAGAACTTCAGAAAGCTAAACAATTACCACATTCGGAAAAATTTATAAACTATTATTTTAATAATTGCTTAAAATGAAATTAATCAAAACATTAGGAGCATTATTTTTAAGCAGTACATTAGGTTTAGGCTGTTGGAATTTCAGAGATAACACATTAGAAATTTCTAGGCAAAATGAAATTAAAAAACTTCCATTGAATTCTACATATGGCCATACTGCAGATATGAACAATAATGGTTTAGAAGATTGCATTGTCGCAGGTCCTTTAATAGGGGAACCTCAAAAAACAGCAATTTTCTTATTAGAGAACAAAAAAACACATTATGAACCTAAGCTATTGTATGATGAAATTCCTTTAAGAAACCCTTCATTTGCGCTAAGAGATGTTAATAATGACGGCTTAAAGGATATTGTTATTAGTGGCAAAAGTCTTTCTGAAAAGCGTAGAACTCACTGGAAACACTTTAATTTGATAAATAAGGGCAATTTTTACGTTTTAGAGTAATTTTTCTTTAATTTTAGATGCTAGTAGTTTACGACATTAATAATGCATAAAGTTATATGGAGCTTTGTTCTTAATTGACAGTCTAATAGGCATTTATCAAATATTAATATGCTTTTCTTTTGTCGTTAACTATAGATTCGAAAGCTTTATATATACTTAGTGTTTACCATACAATAAGTAAGTGTTAATAAAACACTAAGGAGGAAAAATGGTAATAGGACCAGATGAATTGGCAAAAAAAATAGTAGAAAGTGAATCTAAGAGAATTAGGCAACTTGAGAATAAGATTGATGAAGAACTAGAGCGAAAGTTTGATAGATATTGTTTGGTAACTTTAGATTCTAATATATTTACTGGTTGTAAACAATTCACTATTGAAGCATTACTTTCAAAATATTCCAATGAAGGATGGAAAATTGAACATGTTTCAAACCAACGGGATGGAGACTATTATAAATTTACAGTAAAGGAGTAAAATGACAACCGCACTCTTCATAGGACGTTTCCAGCCATTCCATAACGGACACTTAAGAACTTTAGAAAAGATTTCAAAAGAAGTTGATAACCTAATCATAGGAATAGGCAGTTCACAATACAGCCATACTTTTGATAATCCATTTACAGCAAAAGAAAGGGCAGAAATGATTGACAAAAGCCTTCCAAAAGAGACTAAGTACTCAATATCATTCATCCCGGACATACACAATTATCCAATATGGGTTGAGCATGTAGTTTCAATAGTTCCTAAATTTGATTTGGTTTATGTTGGAAGTGACAATATAATTAAAAAACTCTTTGAAGAAAAAAATTACAAAGTAAAAAACATATCAATTGAAAGAGAAGAATTAAGCGCAACAAAAATAAGAAATGCAATATTAAATAATCAGCTATATGAACATTTCTTGCCAAAAGGAACCTTGGAAGTTTTAACAACAATTAATGCTAAGAACAGATTAAATTCAATTGTAAACAAATCTCCTTCTTTAGCTGTCGATGTTATTATGGAAATTGATAACAAATTAGTCTTGATTGAAAGAAGGCATGAACCTTTAGGTTGGGCCTTGCCTGGTGGAAAAGTTGACTATGGTGAAACTGTGGAGCAAGCCGCAATAAGAGAGATGAAAGAAGAAACTTCTTTGGATATTTATGATTTGAAATTGTTAGGAGTTTATTCTGCTCCAGAAAGAGATCCAAGAACTCACATGGTCTCTATTGTTTTTACTGCAGCCGCTAAAGGAATACCAAAAGCAGGTGATGATGCCAAAAATCTAAAACTATTTTCTTTAGATGAATTGCCTGAATTAGCTTTTGATCATGAAAAAATTTTAGAAGATTATTTAGGAGGTAAAAAATGAAAGCAAAATTAGGATTGTTGAAAGAAGAAGATATGAGCCTTGCAACTGACCTATATCAGCTGACAATGATGGCTTGTTATATCAAAGACAAGAAAAATAACACTGCGACATTTGATATGTTTGTGAGAAAGTTGCCTGAGACAAGAAATTATCTTGTTGCAGCAGGCTTGGAGCAAGTAGTTGCATTTTTGCAGAATACTAGGTTCAATGAAGATGACATTATGTATCTGAGAAGCCAAGGATTTTTTGACGAAGAATTTTTGGATTATCTCAAAGACTGGAAATTTTCAGGAGATGTATATGCAGTTCCTGAAGGCACTGTTGTGTTCAACAATGAGCCCTTGCTAAGAATTACCGCACCAAGAGCAGAAGCACAATTAGTAGAAAGTTATATCTTATCAATGATTAATTATCAAACTGCTGTTGCCTCAAAAGCTTCTAGAATTGTAGAAGCAGCAGAAGGAAAGCCAATTATTGATTTTGCATTGCGTAGATGTCATGGTCCTGGAGCTGCACATCTAGAAGCAAGAGCAGCATATATAGGTGGCTGTGCCGGAACTTCAAATGTAGCTGCAGGAAAAGAATTTGGGATTCCAGTGAAAGGCACAATGGCTCATGCTTTAGTAATGAGTTACAATGACGAAACAGAATCCTTTAAAGCATTTACAGATACCTTCAAGAATACTAAGTTACCTTTAGTCTTACTAATAGACACCTATGACACTTTGGAAGGCGCTAAAAACGCAGTAAAGATTGCAAAGGAACTGGAGAAAGAAGGCAAAAAACTGGCCGGAGTGAGATTGGATAGTGGCGACTTAACTGAGTTAAGCAAGAAAGTCAGGCAGATTTTTGACGATGCAGGACTGAATTATGTGAATGTATTTGCAAGCAATGACCTGAATGAATACAAGATACAGCAGATGCTCAAGGATGGAGCACAGATAAATGCTTTCGGTGTTGGAACAGAAATGGGAGTCTCAAAAGATGCGCCTGCATTAAGCGGAGTCTATAAACTGGCAGAAGACATTGATGAAAAAGGAAATTTAATACCTAAAATAAAATTGAGCGAAGGCAAGATAACCTATCCCGGGAAAAAACAAATCTACAGGATAACAGAGAACGGAAAATTCTCAAAAGATATTCTTGCCTTAGAAAGTGAAGTGATAGAAGGTGAACCATTACTGATTAAAATTATGGATAAAGGAAAAATGACTTATGAACTTCCATCGCTGGAACAGATTAGAAATAGGACTCTTGAGCAGGTTGGAAAGCTTCCTTCTGAATATAAATCCTTACAGAACACAAACTACAATGTAGAAATAAGTAATGGGTTACAAAAACTAACAAATAAGCTCATAGAAGATTATAAGAGAGGTAAAAAATGAAAATAACATTTTATGATGTAGACACGCAAAACGATTTCATGGTAGATCCAGATATCCACCAAAAGCCTACAGCATTATACATACCAGGAGCAGAACATATAAGAAAAAACTTAGAAAAATTAACAAATTTTGCAAGAGATAACAACTATCTAATCCTAGGTTCTGTAGATGCACACTCTAAAGAAGACAAAGAACTAAAAAGAAACAACGGACCATTTCCAGACCATTGTATGAAAGGGACATGGGGACAAGAAAAGATTTCAGAAACTAAACCTTTATACCCCATTTACATTGAAAACAAAACTATTGATAATTTAGAAAAATTAATTGAAGATAAAAATGAAATCTTTTTTGAAAAACAAGATGTAGATGTTTTCACAAACCTAAATGCTAAAAATTTTCTTAAAACATTAAATTATGTTGTAGTTTACGGAGTAGCAACAGATTACTGTGTTAAAGCGGCAGTCTTAGGAATGTTAAAATTAGATTTAGAAGTTTTTGTTGTAGAAGATGCAATTGCAGGAATTACCATAGAAGAATCTGATAGAGCCATTGAAGAAATAAAAGACGCAGGCGCTTACTTCTTTACTACAGAAGAAGTGCTTAAAGGAAAAGTTTTAAAACATATCAGAGCATTTGAAGGAATTATCCAATAGGAGGTAAAAAATGGAAGACCTAAAAACAAGAATATATAATTTAAGATTTAAAGACTTAAACTGGAATATGTTACAATACATACAAAATAAATACAAAGAAGAACCAATGTCTTTTCTTAAAGTGGATGACTTTGATGCAGAGCACATAACAGATAGAGTAACTAAATTTTTAAAAAATTATTCAGAAAAAAGTAACACTAATGGTTACGTGATTGGATTAAGTGGGGGCATAGACTCAAGTGTAGCAGCAGCATTAGCAGTCAAAGCAGTAGGCAAAGAAAATGTCTTTGGAATGCTGTTGCCATCTAAATTCACTTCACAAGAACATATTGATGATGCTTTAGAATTAGCTAATCAATTAGGAATTAAAACTAACAATTACAAAAAAGTTCAAGAGTTTTTTGACATATGTATTCAAAACACTTTAAACATGTCTGAAATTTCTGGAGAAGACCCAAACTTTAAACTGATTGTTGCCAATAATCATGCAAGAGAAAGAATGAAAATTTTGAGAAGTAAAGCAAAAAGTTTAAATTATTTAGTTTTAGGCACTACAAACATGACAGAAGCCTGGCTAGGTTATGCGACTATAGCAGGAGATGGCTATAAAGGAGTCGACATAGAACCTATTCAAATGCTGCCAAAAACTTCTGAAAGAGAATATGCTAAATACTTATTGATACCTGAAAAAATTATTGACAAAGCACCAACAGCAGGATTATGGGAAGGTCAAACAGATGAAGGTGAAATAGGCATGAGTTATGAAGATATTGACAGAATAATGGCTGGATTTTTCATAAGTAAGAAAGGTTTTGAAAACTTTGAAGGCCCAAGAGTTGTTAATATAGATAAATTACTTACAGATAAAGAATTAGAACAAATATATTGTGAAGGTTTAAGCATGGAAGATATTATCAAAGCTAACAATAAAAAAACAATATCGAAAAAAAGCATTAAAAAGATATTGCAAAGAGTAGAAGCTAATGCATTCAAAGCTAGACCAGAACCTTATGCAAACTTAACAAAAAGCTTTTTCATATAAAGGGAGGAAAAAATGGTAATTGAACCAAAACATTTAAAACTAATGAGTCAAGAAAATCCTGCTCTCGCAGAAAAATTAGATTTGAGTTATAAGAATAAAGAATTAATGAGTAAGCTAGAAAAAGAAATAGACAACTATTTAATAGAAAATGCAGGAGATGAAATTCAGTATCCAATTAGTCATCTTCAAAAATTAGGATTAAGAAGATTTGCCCTTACACATTTAGGAGAGGTTAGATGGTTATATAATAAATGGAACATAAACTTGATTTTCGGCGAAAATCCAAATGAAGACTATTTAAAGTTCGAAGAAAACGAAGATTATTGGGAAGAACAAGGAGGATTTTAACATAAGATGGTAGTAAGTAAAAAAGATTTGGAAAAAAAAGAAAAAGAGTTAGCAGCTATCAAGAAAAGCAAAACTAAGAAATTAGAATATTTGATTGACTGCTATTTATTAGGTAAAGCCTCTTCAAACCCTATTAAAATAAAAATTGATGAGACCCAATTAGAAATAAGCGAATCTTCAATAAAAAAAGTTTTAAAAAGCTATAGAGATATTGGTTGGCAAGTTACATACAAATGGTTTGAAGGAAAACCCCTATACAATGATTTTGGTGACTATGAAGAATACCCTGGCTGGCATTTTGATTTTAAATATTAAAAGGAGGTAAATATGAAAAATAAAGCATTAATTGAAATAGATAATTTAGAAGGAATCTTAACAAGGATTTTATTGACACCGCTATATAAAAAAGGAAGAGTTAGTAAAAAAGAATTTAATAACCCTGAAGAGGTTATGAAAAAGAACCTATTGTATCTATGGCAAAACGATTTTATTGATGAAATAGATTACAATATATTAATGAAAAAATATGGGTTCAATTTAGACTCTAGTAAAGTGAAGCCTCCCAATCACAGCAAGCTGTGGGGCATCCATTAGATTGAATGCAAAGAGAGTTCTTGGTTCATTGACGAAAGCAACCTTTCATCTCCCAAAGCGTTACTTACCGCACTTCCTGCGGTAGCGCCGTTTAA
>JAHIMK010000075.1 GCA_018896675.1 Nanobdellota archaeon | reverse complement strand
TTAAACGGCGCTACCGCAGGAAGTGCGGTAAGTAACGCTTTGGGAGATGAAAGGTTGCTTTCGTCAATGAACCAAGAACTCTCTTTGCATTCAATCTAATGGATGCCCCACAGCTTGCTGTGATTGGGAGGCTTCACTTTAGGAGTATTATTGTTTTTAGCATCACTATTTTTGATTATTGTATTGATTTAATCTTGAAAGCCATATTTTGAGTTAAATTCTTTTACAGTTTCTTCTAAAGTTTGTTTAGCTTTTTTAGAGGCTTCTGTAGGTGCCTTAAAGTTTACAATATAGGTTTTATCTTTCCATAAGTCCAAAGCAACTCTGAAATAATGTTGTTCATAATTATTTACTATGTCTTTAGGAACAGATTGTATGTTTCCAAAATAAATGATTTCTCCTGTATTTTTATCATAATAAAAATTTGCTCCTGCGCATGAACAGTTTTTGTAAACCCCTGCATTGCCTCCTAAACTTTCGTTGCAAAGTAATTCTGACATGCCCCCTTTCTTACTAGATCTCATTAATTCTAAATTTTTCTCAATTATTTCTTTCATAGTATTTTTCTCTCTAATATTTTTATTAAATGTTTAGGTGTATGGATTTCATGTAATTTATTTTTTATATTTGCATAATGTTGTTTAGTTACATCTCTTAAAGTTTTTTGGCTGAAATTATTTTTAGCCCTTAAATCTATGTTAGCATCAAAAGCTTCATTTGTTGCTCTTTGCATTAATAGTTTTGTAAATGTTAATAACGATTCTTGATTAAATCTTCCATTAGTTAAGTAAAGCCCACAAAAATTATCATTCATTAAATTTTGTGAAAAATTAAAAAATCTTATATCTTCTTTAAGTTTTTCAGCAGTAGCATATACAAAAGCAGCATTAGCAATGTCTTCTTCTAAAGTTTTAGCTCTGTCTAAACATCTTACTTCAATTGTTGGAGCATTTTTATGCTTATGAATTGCACGACCTCGCCTATCTTTGTTTTTTTCTAAATCTTTTGAAAAAAGTCCGTTTCTTAATCTTTCACTACCTTTTGGAAAATCTTCTGTTGGAGAATTATTTGCTAAAGCAATAAATATTGGCAAGTAAGGTGTTAAAGCATCTAATAACTTATTTCTTGTTAACCATGGATTTCCAATATGTACATGTGATCCAGCAACTTGTGTTATAGTATCATTTAATTCTGCTAAATTATGAAAATGATAAATTGAAGATTTCACAATATCTAAACCTTTATTTTTTGCTTTAGAACTCATAGCATCATAAAGCTCTGCCATTTCTTCGTATAAATCACTGATATTAGTATGTGGTGAAGAACAAAGCTCTAAATGCCAAGAATCTATATAAACTTTAGGTGAATTTATTTTTCTATTAAGCCAAGGCAAACTTAATTTTAATTCTTGTGCGAACAAATCTATAAAATCATAAACTTTTCCTTCTTTTATTAATAAATATTCTAACTCTTGACCTACTGAATGGCCCTCATTAATTCCTGTATAAATCATTATTGGCTTTATCATTTTCTTGACAAAATAGCTATTACCTGTCTTTTTAAATGTTTCTATCTTTGACTACTACTTAGTAATTATTTATTAAACAAATCTAAAGATATTGGAATTAAAAAAATTAAAGCCACTTTTAGCTTTTCAAGCATTAAAATGTTATTTAAACTAGTTCTTATTTTATTTAATAGATGCAATATGATATTATATTGGTTACTGGAGAATATTATGCAGATCATCCTTTATCTCCAGCTGGCGTAATTGTGAAAGTATTGAGAGATAAAGGGTTTAAAGTAGGTATTATAGAAAAACCAGACTGGAAGAGTGCTGAAGATTTTCTTAAGTTAGGCAAGCCTAAATTATGTTTTGGAGTTACATCCGGTTCCATAGATTCTATGCTTTTGAATTACACGCCGTTGAAAAGGTTGAGGAAGGATGATAAACATAATCCTTATGATTCTAAAATACCTGACAGAGCAGTAATAAATTATTGTAATAAGTTGAAACAGCTTTTCAAAGGTTCTAAAATAGTGATTGGTGGTATTGAGGCTTCTATGAGAAGGTTTGCACATTATGATTATTGGGATAATAAACTTAGGCGGAGCATACTTTTTGATTCAAGAGCTGATATACTAGTTTATGGTAACGGAGAGTGGCAAATTGTAGAAATTGCTAAGCGGCTACAAGAAGATAAATCTTTAGAAGGTATTGAAGGAACTTGTATTATTTCTAAAGAGTTGCCTAAAAATTTTAAAGAAATTCCTTCATTTGATGAAGTTATTAAAGATAAGAAAGTTTTCTGTAAAATGCAGTTAATGTTTTCTAATAATAAATCTCTTGCTCAAAAGACTGGGGATAGGTATTTGTTGCAAAATAAAATGCATGATTATACTACCGAAGAATTGGATTATGTTTATGGTTTGGATTATTCGCGTATGATCCCTTTAAAATTTCGTGAGCTTAGAATGGCGCAGTTTAGTGTTGTGACTCATAGGGGTTGTATAGGGGGTTGCAATTTTTGTTCTATTTCTTTGCATCAAGGCGATAGAGTAATTTCAAGGAGTGAGAAATCTATACTTGATGAAGTAAAAAGATTAACAAAGCATAAGCAATTCAAAGGTTTTGTAGATGACCTTGGTGGTCCGTCTGCTAACATGTATGGTATGGATTGTGTGAAATGTGTTTCTGGAAAATGCATGGTTTGTAATAAATTAGATAAAAGCCATTCTAGGTTGGTTTCTTTGCTTAGAAAAGTTAGAAAAGTGCAGGGTGTAGAAAAAGTTTTTGTGCGTTCAGGAATAAGATATGATTTGGCTGTTGAAAGTGAAGAATATGTTAAAGAACTTTCACACCATATTAGTGGTTGTCTTAAAGTTGCTCCAGAACATTTTTCTGATAATGTGTTGAAGTTGATGAATAAGAAAAATAGTAAATTATATGAGTTTACAAAGTTATTTGAGAAGCATAATAAAGATTATAGCTTGAAATATTATCTTATGACAGGGCATCCTGGAAGTACTTTGAGGGAAGTAGGTGATTTGGCTAGGATGATGGCTAAACTGGGGGACATAGAAAGTATACAATTGTTTACGCCAACCCCTATGACTGTATCAACATGCATGTACTATACTGGCTTGAATCCTTATACTTTGGAAAAAGTTTATGTTCCTTACACTTACAATGAAAAGAAAAAGCAGAAAGCTCTTTTGTATAAATGGGGCAATGATGATTATAAAAAGAAATTATAATCTGTTTGGTTTTTAGCGGCTCTCATTTTAAGAATTAGTTGTTTTGATATAGAATTAGGCGCTTGTAGTCCTAACCAAAACATTTAAATATTTGTAGTCCCAACCATAAAGTATGGTCTTTATAGAAAAATATAAATCAAAAGGGATTACTTATTATAGGTTAGTCCATAATATTAGAAAGGGCAATAAGATAATCCAGAAGAAAAAACAGCTTGGCAAAATTCTCCCACCAGAAGTGAGAGTAGAATACTTAAAAAAAGAGTTTCTTAAGGAAATTGCTAAAGACAGATATAAATATCTTTCTCAAAAGGCTATTTGGGCTGTAGAAAATAAGAGAGAACAATATAGAAAGGAAATAAAAAGATTAAGCCTTCTGGAAAAAGAGAAGAAGTTAAAAGAATTTATAATCCGATTTACCTATGATAGCAGTAAGCTTTCAGGCGTAGATATTACCTTAAGGCAGACTTCCCTAATTTTAAAAGAGGGAATTATGCCTCAAAATATTAGGGATTTAAGAACTGCTAAAGAGTTAGAAAATCATGAAAAAGGCATTATAATTATTACTAAATATAAAGGTAATTTTGATATCAAATTTATTAATAAGCTTCATAAAGTTTTATTTTTTGGTGTTGATGATACTATTGCAGGAAAATTAAGGAATGAGTTCAAAAGAAACGTTAAGATTGCAGGAACTTCTTATGTCCCTCCTAAATGGCAAGATCTTCAGAGAGAATTAAAAGCTTTTTTTAAATGGTATAAATCAGAGAATAAGAAGTTGCATCCTCTTGAATTGGCTGCATTAATCCATTTAAAGTTAATCTCTATACAACCATTTGCAGATGGCAATAGCAGGTTGTCAAGATTATTAATGAACTGGGTTTTATGGAAAAAAAATTATCCTCCTATAGATATTCCTATAGAAGATTTAGAAAACTATTATGATGTTCTTGATAAATATCAAATTGAGAAAAAAGAGAAACCTTTTGTTGAATATATTTTGAAATGGTTTTTAAAGAGTAATTAATCTTTTCCTTAAAATTTCTTTTTTCTTTCAAAGAGCGTTTAGAAATTCTTCTTCTATGAAAGGTAGTTTTAGGCGGCTGCTATTTTAAGAATTAGGCTCATTTGGTATAATGATGATGGTGTTTTTCCATAGTTGATATTATAGCTGTTCTAACAGAAAGTGATAATCCTCAGATATATTGGAGAGTTCTTAAAAAAAGACTAAAAGATGAAGGAAATGAAACCGTTACAAATTGTAACGCTTTGAAAATGCCTGCTCTTGATGGTAAAATGAGGCTTATGGTTGTAGGCAGTACTAAGGAAATATTTAGATTAATTGATGAAGCGATATAAAGTTTAAGACTTTCCGTAATGTTGCAAGAATTCTTCTTCCATGAAATGTGTGATTAGGCGCTTTTTGATTATTTGTTGTATTTTGATGTTAGAAGGGCTGTAGTTTTAAATTAAGTAAAAATAAGTTTTTAGCGGTTGTCATTTTAGGAATTAGGCGCTTATTATTGTCCACAAAACAATAGATATATAAAAAATGTGGACAATTATTTGTATAAATTAAATTGTTCAACAATAATTTCAAACATTTTATTACAATATTCTTTTATCTTTTTTTCATTATGTAAATCTAATGCTTTGTAGTATTTTTCTAATTGTTTAACTGGGATATATATTTTAGGATATTTTCCTTTCATTAATATCCAATTCATAATTGCTCTGCCTGTCCGTCCATTTCCATCTTCAAATGGATGGATCTCTTCAAATTTTGCATGGATTAAACAAGCTATTACAAAAGGATGAAGTTTATTTTTAAATTCATAATAGAATTTAATCATTTTTTTAAGTAAAGGTTTTACTTTTTCTGCTTCAGGAGGCTTATAATTAGTTCCGCCTATATTTACTGGGAAAAATCTAATCCTTCCTGGATAAACAACTCCTGTATTTTTTGTTAAAATATAATTTAATTTTTCTAGAAATTCTAATGTTAATTTGCCTTTATATTTTTTTATGAGTTCAAATGCTTCTCTTCCGTTAATGGCTTCATTATAATCTTTAGGTGGAGCACCGGAAGGTATTTGTTTTTCTTTAATAATGAGGTATGTATCTCTTAATGTGAGCCTATTTCCTTCAATAGCATTAGAGTTATAAGTAAATCTTATTAAGAAGTCAGATTCTTCCTTTTCAATAATTGTTTTAGGGATTTCTTTTAAATGATTATTATAAACTTCTTTAAAATCATCAATTATTTCTAACTTATTTTCATCAATATAATCTTTATTATATATTTTATATTCTT
>JAHIMK010000146.1 GCA_018896675.1 Nanobdellota archaeon | reverse complement strand
GCGGAGATTGGCCTCCGCTTTACGTTTGTCCCATTCAAAGTGTACGTTCATCTGACCTGCCTGCTGTGATAAAGTATAGCATATTAAGACAGGCTGCGCGCTTTCCAGTTGCGCGCTATTCGTGGCCTCCTGAACACGATATAAAGAGCTGACCGCAGGCTTCCCAGATTGGAGACCTGCGGTCGTGTTTTTGGCATGGGGAGAGTTGAGCTTGAGGCTGCGACAGTGAAAACCGCCAAGGCGCAGACGTGTGCCCCGAAGGGGTAGAACGCCAAGTCTAAAGTGTACCGCCAAAAAACTGGCGCACTTGGCGACTTGGCGGTTCATCCCATCTTTACACTTGCCGTTTAGCGCCGCGCGTTATAGAATGGGGTCGTGATCAAAGCCTTCCATGACGAAGAGACCCGCAAGATTTTCAGGCTCGAACGTTCTCGCAAACTGCCGCCGGAAATCCAGCAGATCGCGCTGCGAAAGCCGCGGATGCTCAACAATGCCTTGACGCTGACAGATTTGCGTGTGCCGCCTGCCAACCGGTTGGAAAAATTGAGCGGCGACCGCGCCGGGTAATACAGTATTCGCATCAACGACCAATGGCGTATCTGCTTTGAGTGGCACGATGAAGACGCTTATGGCGTGGAAATTGCGGACTATCATTAGGAGAAAGCAATGGCTGCAAACAAACTAAATCCTGTACATCCTGGGGAAATGCTGCTGGAAGAATTCCTGAAGCCGATGAATTTAAGCCAGAATCGCCTTGCGCTGAATGTCGGTGTGCATCCCCGCCGGATCAATGAGATTGTTCTCGGCAAGCGCAGCATCACAGCCGATACCGCCCTGCGCCTGGCGCGCTATTTTGGCAATTCTCCGCAGTTCTGGCTTGGCTTGCAGGCGGATTATGACCTCGACATTGCCTCAGAAGCGCTCGGTCCGCGCCTGGAGCGCGAGGTCAAGGTGTACGCGGTGGCCTGAAACGGCGTACGTGGGCTGAATTGGCGACAAAATATGACCGCAGGCTTCCAGATTGGAGACCTGCGGTCGGGTTTTTGGCGGGGTCGAGAAATATTTTCATGACCATTTGGCTAATACATCTTCGAGATAGTGCAATACTGGCCCTCTTTGCAGGTACTGATGCTCGAACTGGTTTCTGTAACTTCTCAAACAACCATAACAACTTGTCTCCTCGCCGCATTTACAGGCCCCACCGACTCTTTCGAGAGCGGCTGTTAGCGTCTCTCTGAGAATATCCTTATCCTCCAATCTGGCTACAAGCCCAGCCCCGCCCGGAACGTTATCGTACAAGATAATAGGAGAGACAGGATGTTTTTCATTGGCATAAGCCACAATGGCGTTTAAATCCGATGAAGGAACTTCAAGGGTAGACGCAGCACCTTCGACGATTGCATATGCCATTGAATAAGCAAACCAGGGCAGTTCCATATCTGTCAGAGATGGTTGTAAGAGAAATTGCAGACGAAGAACATCAGTCGGAAATTCATGTCCGAGAGACACTTGTGTTTGAACCTTGCCGGGACAATCCACTCCAAGAGGGGTTTTGTGTCCTTTCAGCAATCTTTTATCACTTTGCCTGAAACCCGCCCCGCACCGTTCACAAATGCCGAAACCTTCACCTCGTCTGCCTTCACACAATACAACCATTGTTCCGGGTGATGTTTTTGTAACCTGAATGTTGCCTATTGGAATCTCACTCGGTTCTAATCCACTAAAACCTACAAAGTATGGCCTTGTTGTGAATGTTTTTGCGGGGCGGCGTTTGGGCTCTTCGGGTTTTCCTTTGGCTGTCACGAAGCCAAAGATAGGATCAATGTATTCTCCTCGAACCATATTATTACAGTTACAGCCTTCGTCAAGTGGCTCTGCCTCTCCCTTTTTCCACTGCCTGAAAAAATTATGCCGCGTGCACCGCTTATAAAACACTTGAGGCCACACTTTGCCCAGAACCATCTTGAGCCCCTTCGACTCCCATTCTTTCTTGTTTGCAATCAATTTGCTGCTTGGGGCAAATTCAGCGACAGCAATGGCAAGATCTCGTTGAAGAGAGACTTCCTGCGCCTCGCGGCTATAACCTATTCGGTGAGTATCTAACTCCACTACATCTACAGGGAAACCGTACTTGGGAATCACAGCCTTTCGTGAGAGAAAAGATAAGACATCTTCTTCGGCAATGGTTTTGGCACGCGCTCCTGCCCATCTTACTGTGTCATCATCGCCCTTGTTAAAAGCTGCTTGGCGAAAATTACGAACAGATTGGTAGTCACTCGACACTTCAGCTTCAGCCTGCGCAAAACGGCTTTCGCTCCCCGCGATCTTTGCAATCCACTCGCCATTATCCAACCCTATCTTTGAAACCATTTTAACTGGCACTATGGCAAGTAGGGTTTTCTCCAACTCGATTCGGTGCTTTTGAAGATACACCTGAAAATCAGAGATCCCGGCTGGTTTTTCCAAATTAATAAAAAGTCGCTCTACACGGCTGGTTCTGTCCCCTGCTGCCTTGAACCTCTCTGGATAACTTCGGAAGAAATGCGAGAGCGCCGTCGCTGCGATGTGACGGAGTATGATTTTATCGTTTTGAAGGCTCAAGACAGGAGGTCGGGTCTTTCCCAACATTATCTGCTCTGGGGCAGCAAAATGGAAAAGATCATGCGGTGAGCGCTTGCAATAAGTTATTGCAACACCAGGGAATCCCTTACGCCGACCAGCCCGCCCGACGCGCTGTGCATAGTTAAAGGCTTCCGGTGGCACGTTTCTGAGAAAAACCGTATCCAAATCCCCCAAATCCACACCTAACTCAAACGTTGTCGAGCAACTTAACACATCAATTTTGTTCTGCTTGAAGGCCTTTTGAAATTCTCGCGCTATTTCCTTATCAATTTGCGCAGTATGCTCTTCGACCACTAGACGCGGTGGCAAGGCTTCATCATAAAGCAGCCTGTAATGATTTTTGCTTAAATTAGATGGTATAACTTCCTTGAGATTTCCTGGACATTTATGCCTCGGACAAATGCCTTTTATTGAGACTTTCTGTAAGCGTCCGCATGTATCGCACTGGTAGAGACGCTCATCCTTGTTAACTGGAAAGGCTCTCCACCAATCGGGGTTCAATCTATGCGCGTCACCAACGCGAATCAAAATGCGCTCGCCTTGCGGACATTGCTCATCCCGTTGCCTAACAACATCCCATATTGCGCGTAGAGCGTCATCAGCATATTTGGAAGCTTCTTCCTCACCTACGCCATTTGAGGTTATGACCTTCTTCAGAAATCCGGCCCTGGCCGTGGTTTTTCCAGCCCAGCTATTTAATGCCTTTCCACCCCTAGACTTTACAAGTTGAATTGACACCTGCCGAGCCTGAAGGTTAAGTTCTTCCCAGTTAATGGAAACTGCACTTTCGGTACAGAGTTCAACGGCTCTTTCGCGGCGCAAGAAGCCAAACAAGATTACCATCAAATCCCGCGCCTCTTGCTCGCTGAGTGACCAGGGCGGTTGCAACAACACTTTTGGAATTTCAAGCCCATCCGGCCATTTTATTGACCAATGGAGGAGTCCCACACCGTCCAGTGAAATTCGGGGTTCATCGGTAAGAAATTCACGGTAGAGCGCCAGCCAGGCTTTACGCTTCAAGTCAATCCCGCCAATTGAAGCCTCAAATACGTTGGACTCGCGGTAAAGGTCGCGCAATCCCGTCACAAGTTCATTTGGGGATAGGCCCTCGCCCGTGTGCGGAGCGAGATTGCGAACAACTTGTAAAATAAAATTGCGGTCACGAATGTCTTCGTAAGATTTTTGAAGATACCAGGCAAAGAATGCTGCTTCCTGGCGGCCATCTGCAAATGCCAGTACTTTTCGGCGGTTTGGCGGAAGGTTCTGATGGAGCGTCGTAGCGATCACAGCATGAGGGCCATCTGTACCATGTATAACTTCTCGCACCGGGTCAGGGCCTTGATAGCCGCAGACGCTGCATTTTGGCAACTGATCTTCTTTGCCATCACGTTGACTTTCCTGTGATTCGGGATTTTCTTTAATTACCTCAATCGAGTTTTTGTGTACACACATTCCTCCGTTGAGGCCGAGTTTGGCAGGCCATATCGCTCCGCATTGGACACACAGGCGGAAGCTTTGTTTTGATTTTGGCTCACCGTTATCTTCATCATCACTTTCGTAAACTTCATCCTCGACTGGACGAAAGAAATCGGCGCCGAATTCATCGTGTCCAGGGTCTCGGATTGCTTCCTGTAATCTCCCATCTTTCACTCTGCCGACCAAATAATGCTGGCCGCATTCCCGGCATAAAGCCACTTCAAAAGCGGCTTTGTCACCCGTGGATGATTGGCGATCCAGATAAATTTTCTTCTCCGGCCTATAGGCGATGAAGGCGCCCTCCAAAGATCGAAGGAAAATATGATACCGTGCAGAAAGCAACGCCGCGCCAGAAATTGGGTCTGTACTCTTTAAAAGCAATTCAACCAATTCTGATAGAGCCGAAATACGTTGTTGTTCCGGCAAATCAGGGAAAATTTCATCGGCTATCTTTTGAGACTCGATAGGCGCTCCTGTTACGCGATGTCGCAATTTTGTAGCACGGGTGTCTTTTTGTAAAATTTGTCCAACTACCTTTGTCGTTGCATCGCCAGTCTGGGGCGGCAATCCCAAATCAGTGGCTATCGTT
>JAHIMK010000077.1 GCA_018896675.1 Nanobdellota archaeon | reverse complement strand
TGATCGATGTTGTGCCTGTTTTGCTTTATTCACCATTTATTTTGGACAAGATCGAAAGACCTGCCAATACAACCGGATACAATCAACTCACCTGGAGGTGAAAAATGTCTACCAACACTTTTGACACGTGGGATCTCTTTGGCTGCTATTTGCCTGAGTGCCCTAACTGCGGCAGCGTGAACGTGAAGCACTGCCGCTGTGCAGACTGTGGTTTCGGCAAGAAACTTAGTCTGTGGTCTCGTGTGCGGCTGTTCTTCGTTCGCCAGTTCAAATAGCGCTGCACCGCTCTTTTATCCAACCACCGGCAACTATTCTCGTTGGGGGCGAGGACTCCGGTGATATAATTACGCGTGGAGACTGATATGGATACAATGGATACACTTGTCAAACCACAGGTGGCGACCGACCTGGATACACTTGACAAACCACAAATGGCAACCGACTTACCCAAACTGGCGCGGTTTCTGAGTTCCCTGCCGCCACTGGTTGCGGCGGTGGTATGGGACGTGCTAAATAGCCAGATCACGGCCAAGACTGTAGCGTTGGCTGATAAAGTGACCGACGAAGAATGGGCCAAGTACGAGGTGGTACGGATCGTTGGAGCTTGCAACCCCAAGTACTTTCGTGCTGAAGAAGCCCAGGTATTAGTCTGGGAGATGATGGAATGACCACCGTGACCTGCACATACACCCAAGAGCCCGGCGTACCCAAAACCGGGCTCTTCTTGTTTACGGCGCTTATAGTTGCCATTGTGACAGCGATTTGGGCGGTGCCGCAACATACCGCGCCGCGCGTCGTTGCTATTGCAGTTCCGCCGATTGTTTACGAAAAACACGCTGAGAAGCATGCCGATGCGTTGGCCTTGCGCCAATGTCTGAACGATAAAGGGGGCGCCGCTGAAATATGGCGGTCGTTCGACAAGAAATATTTCTAACTGCTGTGCGAACTCCCCGATGGACGATGGGGTTTCGTAGAAATCGTCAAAGACCTTGCTGATAGGCAGTGGCATGAGGTCACAACATTCGTTCGCGATAACCCAACCCTAAATGCGTTGAGGGACTACTTGCGTGGGTTTGGTCACAAATTCAATGGGCCTTATCCGTGGTAGGTAGGTTTCAGCGAGCTGCTGAACTATCGTAAGGTCACGCCGCGCCGGACATGTCATCTATACAATTGGGGGCGGTGTGGAACACCGGTGGTATAATGGTCGCTGACTGCGCGACCATAATTGCGTGAGGAGGCTGCTATGGATACGCTTGTCAAAGATACACTTGTCGATCTACAGGTAGCGACCGACCTGACCAAAATGGCGCGGTTTCTGAACTCCCTGCCGCCACTGGTTGCGGTGGTGGTAAGAGATGTCATCGACAACAATGTTACTGCTGCCACCATTGACCTGGCTCGACAGGCCACATCAGACCAGTTTGAGAAATACGATGTGATCCGGTGTGTGGCTGCTGGAAACCCCAATTGCCCACCAACAGAAGAAGCCCTATGGTTGGTCGAGGAGATGATCAAATGACCGTCATCTCGTACCCCAACCACAACCGGCCAAGTGCCTCACTCGCCTGGCCGGTTTTATTTTTCCTGGTCGCTATGGCTTTGGGTTGGAAGATGTTACCCACCCACAAGGAACAACAATTGGCGGGTAGCAGCGTTGGCGTTGTAGCCATAAAGTCAATCCCTACTGTCGTCCCGGACCAGCATGCTGACGACGAACATCCCGTTGATGCAGCGCTCATTCGCAAGTGCCTGGGCGATAAGAAAGGAGCTGACGTAATCTGGCGGCACGCCAACCACGAGAAATTCTATTTGTTATGCCATCTCCCGATGGCCGGTGGGGGTTCCAAGCCATCTACCGTGACGCCAAAGGCATTTGGCGCGAAATCACTGCTTTTGTCAAGGGTGATGGATCGCGGCAGATCATGGAGAAGTACCTGAGCCAGTTCTCTGCCAAATTCAACGGCCCATATCCTTGGGCTCCATAGGCGACAATTTATTCGCTTTCGAACGGGCGTTGTTCTGGGAAACCAGGGCAGCGCCCGTTTTGTTTTATCCAACCACCCGGCAAGTCGGCAAGTAGCAAGTATCCCCGTTGGGGGCGGCGTGGAACACCGGTGATATAATTACATGTGGAGGCTGACATGGATACACT
>JAHIMK010000074.1 GCA_018896675.1 Nanobdellota archaeon | reverse complement strand
AAGCCCGAACCTATACGCCTGTGGACAGATTTGCCTATGCTTTTCCATTTTCTAGAAAAGTAAGCAAGCTGGAAGAAGCAGGAACTACACGCGATGAGCCTTCAAAGGCAACAGACGCTGGAAGCCACGCACTTTAGTGCTTGGAGGACGTCACATTTTACTTCAATCAAGGGGGCAGCTATCCCTGTAATCGAATCAATGATAAATAACACATATGACCCTGATTTTAATTATCAGGCGATGGGCATAGGCTTGGCTATTTATGGAATAGCGCAAATAGCTGCTTTGCTTTTTAAAGGTTTGTCCTTAACAAAAGAGGAAAACCGTGAATTGGCTGAAAGGTTTGCAAAGGAGCCTGAATATGGTGGCATGGGCAATTGGTTCAAAAGGGAATTCAGCGATTTCCATTTAAAGTTTTCAGAAAATGCAGAGAGGCATGACAAGAAACTTAAAGTTTATATTAGGTTTAAGAAAAGGTTGAAATCTTTGTTTTCTAAATCAACACCATAAAAACCTTTATATTCTTTAATAACATAATTAAAGCATGGCCTTTGAAATCACAGTAGGCAGGGATGAGAAAGCTCAAAAAGAACTAGGTGAGAAAGGTAGAGTCTTGATAGGAAAAGCTTATGTTAAGATGGGACGTACAACATCTTTATCTAATCCAATATATATGGACGTAGCTAGAGCTCACGTTGTTTACATTGTTGGTAAAAGAGGGTCTGGAAAGTGCATGGTTCCAGAAACAAAGATAAAATTATTAGATAATTCTTGGTTAACTATTGAAGAGATTTACAAAAGATATTCAAATAACTCTAAAATCACTTTACAAAATGAAAAAGAACAGTTATTAGAGATAGATAAATCATTAATTATAAAATCTATGGCTCCAAATTTAACTTTGATTAATATGCCTGTGTCTCATATTTATAGGAAAAAAGTAAAAGAAGATTTATACATTCTTAAAGTTGAAGATAGGGAAATAACAGTTACAGCAGAGCATCCTTTATTTGTTTTAAAGAATAACGCATTTAGCTGGATTCCTGCTTCTGAACTTGAAGAAAATGATAAAATAGCAATACCCCTAAAAAATCAAAATTTAATTTCCATACAAAATTCAGGAAAAGAATTAATTAAACAGGAACAAATAATATTTAATTTAATTACTAAAATAGAAAAAATTTCTTATGAAGGATATGTTTATGATTTGACAGTTCCTTTTACACATAATTTTGTAGCAGGAGAGAATGAAGGAATTATCTGCCATAACTCGTATTCAATGGGCGCAATAGCAGAAGGTATCATGGATTTAGACGATGAAGTAAGAAATAACTTATCAATGATTATGTTTGACACAATGGGCGTTTACTGGACAATGAAGTATCCTAACGAAAAAGACGCTGATTTGTTAGATGCTTGGGGCTTAGAAGGCAAAGGAATGCCTGTTAAAATATATACTCCTTACGGTTTTTTTGACAAATACAAAGAAGACGGTGTACCAACAGACTCACCATTTTCAATAAAAGCTTCTGACTTAGGATCACAAGATTGGATATTAAGTTTTCAATTAGCACAAGACCATCCAACTACAATTATTATTGAAAAAGTATTAGGAGACATGATTGATGAAGGAATTAATGATTATAATATTTCTGACATAATTAAACTAATAGAAAAAGACAAAGATTTTGAAAAGCACGATAAAAACGATGCTATCAACAGGTTTAGAAACGCTGAACGTTGGGGTTTGTTCAGTGAAACAGGAACTAACATGATGGATTTGGTACAACCAGGCCAAGTTACAGTATTAGACTTAAGTCCTTATGTTGCAACTCCAGGTGGCTGGGGTGTAAAATCCTTAGTTATTGGATTAATTGGCATGAGAGTATTTTCACAAAGAATGTTGGCAAGAAAATCTGAAGAGATTGATGCAATTAATGTTGGTTATAGTTATTTTCAGACAGAACAAGAGCTTGGAAATAAACAGGCATTACCAATAGTTTGGTTTGTAGTTGATGAATGTTTACCTAAAGATACAGAAGTTATTACAAGCACAAATCATACACCTATTGGAGATATCTATGATAGATTTAATACTGGAGAAAAATTTCAAGTTTTAGGTTATGACTCAATTTTAGGAGAATATGGTTATTATGATGTAACTAAAGTTTGGAAAAGGCCCCCAAAAAAGTTAATTAAAATGACTTCTGAAACAGGCAGGCAATTAAAATGTACTCCAGAGCATAAAGTATATAGTAAAGAGGGATTCATAGAAGCGTTATCTTGTGATAATTTGGCAGTTCCTTTATCTCAGTTTTATTCAGTTAATCCTAAACTTATTAAGGCAAGGCTTGCAGGTCATATATTAGGAGATGGATGGTTAAGTGAAAAAGAAAAAACTATAGGTTTTAGTGGTAAAGGATGTTCTAAAGATTTACATAAAATAAAAGAGGATTTGGATAAATTAGGGTTTAAATCAAGTAATATTTATTCTAGAAAGACTAAATCTAAAATTACAACTATAAAAGGTAAATCTGTTGATGTAAATGGAACTAGCCATTCGATACATGCTAGCCACAAAGCATTTGATTACTTTTCAAAATTAAATTTACCTTTGGGTCAGAAAGTTCTTACAAAGTCTAAATTACCTAGTTGGATAAAAAATGGTTCTGATAAGGAAAAAGCGGAATTTCTTGCAGCTTTAATAGGGGCTGATGGTACTGCTCCTTCACCTGCTAAAAAAACACCTTCAGACTTTAATCCAATAAGGTTTTCATTCAATAAAATAGAAGAATTAGAAGATAATGCATTAGAATTTGCAAATGAATTAAAAGTTTTATTCAAAGATTTAGGAATAAACATTAGCAAAATATCAAAAAGAGAAGGAAATCTCAGAAAAGATGGAAAAAATACCATAAAATTTGTTTTAACGATAGCAAAGAATACAGATAATATGATTAATTTTTTAGAAAAAGTAGGATATAGATATTGTTCTATAAAAGAAATGAAGGCAAATAAATGGCTTTCTTATTTAAAAGCAAGGCAATTTATAATTAATGAACGAGAAAATTTAAGAAAAGAAGCTCTTAAATTAAAAAAACAAGGATTAGGTAAAATAAAAATTGCAAGAAAATTGAAAGCTAAAGAATATGATATACGAGGATGGATTTATTTTAATTATAAAGCTGGGGTCCCAAAAGATTTTCCTTCTTTTGAACAATGGATTAAAGAAAGACAACAAGGCAATACTCTTCATGAAAAAATTGTTTTAAAAAAAGAATTAGAAGCTGAAGAAGTTTATGATATCTCTGTTGATAAAGTTCATAATTTTGTTGCTCAAGGTTGTGTTGTTCATAATTGTCACGAGTTTCTTCCAAAAGTAGGTAAGACAGCAGCAACTGATGCATTAGTAACTATAATGAGAGAAGGGCGTCAACCAGGTGTTTGCTTAATGATGGCAACACAGCAACCAGGAAAAATTCATTCAGACGTAATGAGCCAGTCAGACATTATATTATCACACCGTTTGACAGCAAAACCAGATGTAGAAGCATTGGCATCCATGAGCCAAAGTTATTTGGCAAAAGGCTTGCCTTTAATGTTAGACAATTTACCTAGAGCTAAAGGTGCAGGTATTTTATTGGATGATAATTCAGAAAGGTTTTACCCAATGCGTGTAAGACCTAGATTAACATGGCACGGTGGAGAAGCTCCATCTGCAGTAAAGTATAAAAGAAAGTTAGATTTAGGATTAGAATAATATGGCAGACGTAAACGTGGCATGTCGTTCATGCGGTAAAAGAGTCTTGATGGATGTAATGCGTTACGATCCTCAAAACAGAAAAATTTTGATTTGTCCTGAATGTTTCAATCATAAGGTAAAAAAGAAAGATGAGACTTCTAGAACAAAAAAAGTTTTATTGTCTTTACAAAAACCAAAAGATGAAGGCAACTTTGTAAAACACAAATGTTATGGTTGCGGTTACGAATTTATGCGTAAGGCTGTATCAAGGCAAAAAAATTGTCCTTTTTGTGGCAATAAGACTGCACATATTCAACAAAAGCCTGGTTTGGATTGGACTCAGGGTTTATAATTTTTTATCATTTCTTCACTTAAATCCCATAATTTTTTGGCAACTTTTAAATCATAAGATTTTTTAGAAGATTTTTTAATTTTTTTATTACAAAAATATTTTCCAGTAATGTTTTCTACATCTTTAGAAGTAGCAAGGTAAACTATTGTTTCAGCTCCTTTCTCAGGAGATTTAGAAAATAATCTAATAATTTTCATAATATAACTGATATAAGAATTTTTATCATTTTCACCAACATTAGTTTTTACAAAACCAGGATCTAAACAATTTACAGTAATTTTTTTATTTCTTCTAGCAAGTTCATATGTAAATAATATATTTACTAATTTTGATTGAGAGTAAGCTTTCAATGAATTATAAGAATTTTCTAAATTTATATCTTCAAAATTAATTTTTCCAAACTTATGTGCATAAGATGAAACATTGATTACTCTTTCAGTTATAATATCTAATAATTCATTTGTTAATAAAAAATGTCCCAAATGATTTACTGAAAAAGTTAATTCATAACCTTGCTTATTTGTTTTTCTATCAGCAAATACAGATCCTGCATTATTAACTAATACATCTAATTTTGAATATTTATTTTTAAATTCTTTAGCTGCTCTTTTTACATCATCAAAGTCTGCTAAATCACATAAAAGCAATTCAGCATTCTTGGAATCTATTTCTTTTATAACTTTTTCACTTTTTTCTTTATTACGACATAACATAATTACTTTATGCCCTTGTTCAGCAAGTTGTTTGGTTACTGACTTGCCAATTCCTGAACTTGCTCCAGTTATAAGAATTGTTTTTTCTAAACACATAATGGAGGTTTTTATCTTATTATATTTAAATCTTTATAATAAAAACACTACTAACAAACCTAAGACCAACATTACTGCAAAGATTCCCATGATATACTTTGCAAACTTTTTTTCTCCCCAGAAATAAGCCATACCAGCTTTAACGACAGTATTAGAAGATGCAGCCAAAATTATAGATGTGACTGCAACTTTAACGCTAATATCTCCCATTTTACTTAAAGAAGCCATTGTCAAGGTTATGGCATCAACATCTGCAAAACCTGAGACAATGCTTGTGATATATAATCCAGCAGTGCCAGCAAGTAAATGCATTACTTTTGATAAGAATATAATAAATGTAAAAAATAATCCAAACTTAATTGCTGGACCTAAAGCAAACGGCTGTTTGAATTCAATTTCTTTAACATTTTTCTTTGTAGTTTTTTTAAATAATGCATAAATTAAAATTAAGCCAGATAAGGCCATCAAACTCATAGGAATTAAAAGTGGTAATAAAAGCTTGTTATTTACAACAATAACTTCAATCAAAATTCTAAAAAAACTTGTAGATGTTGCAACAACAACAGCAATAACAAATGGTGCTAATATTTTTTTGAACCTTTTGCTTTCATGAGCCATTGAAATAGTAACAGCTGTAGAAGAAATCAATCCCCCCACAAAACCCGTCAATCCATAACCTTTCTTTTGCCCTAAGAATTTTACAAAAATATATCCTAAGAAACTAATGCCAGCTACAAGGATTACCATTAACCACATGTTATACAAATTAAAAACATTCAGTTGTTGTAACAATGCTGGGTTTAAAGGTGTAGACAATAAAATATCTTTTAAGATGGGAACATCCATTGGTGAAAAATTATTTTTAGGCAACAAAGGCAAAACAACTAAAGCAATAATTGCAAACTCAACAATAGCAAACAACTCTTGTTTTTTCAGTTTCTTTGCAAAACTATGCAATCTTTCTTTGTATGTCAAAAAAGCGGCAGTCAATATTGCAAATATAACTGCTTGAATTAAAAAACCAATAGTGCACATGACTCCTATTATGTAAGCCATCATGGCCGCTAACTCAGTTGTAGCAGAAGTTATTTGATATTTTTTAAAAGCAGTTATGTAGGATATGATTGCAAATGCAGTAATTGAAATTAATCCAACTGTAACTAATAATAAATTGTCTAATTTATTTTGAGAAATATAACCTAATATTGCACCCATTAAAGTTATTATGATAAATGTTCTTAACCCAGCGAATCGTTTTATGTGCGTATGTTGCTGTTCAAATTCTCTTTGCAATCCTATTAATGCACCTAATAAGATAGCTATAAAGAAAGTTAACACTTCTTCCATGTTAAAATAAGTTTATTTTTTAATATATTAATATTGCTATTGCACAACATTAATAAATCCAAGATAAATAAATTAAACTATGGATGAAATAGAAGTTAAGATATTAGAAGTTAACAAAAAAGAAGTAGAAAAGAAATTAATTTCTTTAGGGGCTAAAAAAGTTTTTGAAGGAATTTTAGAAGCATTATTTTTTGATTTAGGGCATGTTATTAGGGATGCTGATGGGACTTTCAGGCTAAGGAAAGAAGAAGATAAGACATTTATGACTTATAAGAAAAAAATACCTCATGATAAAATTAAAATTAGGGATGAGACAGAAATAGAAGTTTCTAGTTTTAATGAAGCAAAAAAATTAATAGAATCTTTGGGATTTAAAGAAATTAAGAATTTAAAGAAAAAGAGAGTTACATATCAATTACATGATGTTAAGTTTGAGTTTGATGAATATTTAAGTAAACATAATTTTGTTCCTTTATTTTTAGAGATTGAAGCTAGAACTTTGGATGACATCTATAAATATATTAAATTGCTAGGTTTTTCCATTAAAGATTGCAAACATTGGTCAACAAAAGAGATTATTGAGCATTATTCTGCATAATTATTTTAAACTTCAACATAATAAAATCCAATTTAATGGTTTCATGAATGATTTTGGATTACAATGGCAATAAGGATGGACAATAAATCTTTTTTTGTAAATTGTCATATTAAATTTAGAAATTATTTCTTCATTTTCTTTGTTAATTTTATTATAAGGTGGTCTGAATAAAGAAGGTTTCTCTTCGAAGCAATTTTCAAATGAATTTATTGCTGAAACAAGTTCTACATTGCTTATTTTTTTATTAAATTCATGATAAGAATGTTTTATTCCATGAAGACCAATTGTTTTATTAAGAGATTTAATTTTAGCACACCATTCTTTATTATTACTAATAGAATAATTTTCAAAGTTTGGAATAACATAGAGAATATCTGCTTTTTCTAATAAATCATTACAAGAATTTTCAGGGTATAAGTCATCAATAATTAATGGATTTCTACTGCTAATTAATATTATTACATAAATAAGGCTAATTATTACAGGAATCAACATTATAAATTTGCTTTTCATATAATTTAAACTGATTATAGATATATTAATGTTTAGTACCTATAATTAATTTTGTTTTAAAAATATTATAAACTCTGATTAACAAAAGAGGTAATTGAGCATTATTCTGCATAATTATTTTAAACTTCAATAATCTTCTCTTTTAATAGATGAATATTGGGAAACATCTTAAAAGAGGATTACTAGTTTTATCTGCAGCTTTAGCTTTACAATTTTATACTAAACAGGAGAAATATGCTTTAGTGATTAATGGAGATGATTCTATTAAATATTCTATAAATATCTCTCAAGCTTATGAGGCTTTTTTTAAAAATGGCTTTGATAAAGTTTACATTTTAGATAGTAAATATGAAAATAATTTTGATAAATTATTAAATGCTAATTTTGAAGATTTTTTAGTTACAAATTATCCAATTTATGGTACAGCTAAAAGAAAGACATTAGAAGAAGTAATTAATAAGCTTAAAAATGAAGTAGATAAAGATGCACTCTTCTTTTTATATGTGACAGACCATGGTAATAGAATTGATGAGGAAATAGCTGGCGAAAGAATAGAACTTTCAACTATTACGTTATATGGTGAAGAAGATACAACCGAAGAAGAATTATTTGAAATCTTAAAACCAATTAAACCTAAAATAGGTGTTTATTTGTTTGACCAATGTTATAGCGGAGGTTTTGCAGTTCAATTTGGACATGGGAATGTTATAGCCATTGCTTCTGCAGTTGCTGAAAAATCAAGCTATAGTTTTGACAGAAATTCTGTAGGCTATTTTTTTATGAAAGCATTAGCAGGAGACATGGTTGCTGATTCTGATGAAAATGGCAGAATAAGTATAAAAGAAGCGTTTGATTATATGATGAGAAGACACACTTATAGTATTGATGGTGATCAGAAACCTTTTATTAATTCTGAATTAGACCCTAGTAAGGTTTACATTGATGAATAATAACCTTTAAATATATTCTATCTCTAAATTTACATACTATGGCTGATTTTAACAAGTTTGAGCAGAAATGGCAAAAAATATGGGCTAAAGAGAACATTGGTGAAGCTGTTAGAGATGAAAAAAAGAAAAAATTCTCAATTATCTTTGCTTATCCTGGTATTTCAGGTTATTTGCATTTAGGCCATATGCGTAGTTATAGTTATACAGACATAGTTGCAAGATACAAACGAATGACTGGCTTTAATGTTTTGTTTCCAGTTGGCACTCACGCTTCAGGGAATCAGGCAATAGCATTTGCAAACAAAGTTAAGACTAAAGATAAAGCTTGGATTACTTATTTGAAAGACAATGGTTGTTCTGAAGTTAAAATTAAAACATTAACTAAACCTGAAAAGATTGTAGATTATTTTAACGAAGTTTATGTTGAAGACTTTTGGAAGAAATTTGGTTTTTTAGCTGATTTCAATCGTTTTACTTGTACTATCTATCCTGATTATCAAAAATTCATGCAATGGCAGTTCAAAAAATTGTATGATAAGAATTTGTTAGTGCAAAAACCTTATTTTGCAACATTTTGTCCTGAATGTGGGCCAGTAGCAGTTGACCCTTCAGAGACAGATATTTCTAAAGGTGGCAATGCTGAAAAATTAGAATACACTTTATTGAAGTTTAAGTTTGGAAAAGAATTTATTGTAGCGGCTACTTTAAGACCAGAAACAGTTTATGGTCAAACTAATTTATGGATGAATCCTAATGTTAAATATGCAAAGATACAAGTTGATGATGAAGTTTGGATTATGAGCGAAGAAGCATTTGAAAAATTACAATACCAAAAAGAGGGTTTGAAATTAATTGATTATATTGGTGCAAAAGAAATGTTAGGCAAATATGCTAAAGCTCCTGAAATCCATAAAGAGATTATTATTCTACCAGCAACATTCTGCAATCCTAAAGTGGGTTCAGGAATAGTAACTTGTGTACCTTCAGATGCACCTTATGATTACATTGCATTAGAAGATTTGAAAAAAGATGAAAAACAATTAAAAAAATATAAAATTAATCCTGAAGATGTTAAAAAAATAGAACTAATTCCAATTATTGAATCAAAAGGTTATGGTAAATTCCCTGCAAAAGAAATTGTTGAGAAATTAAAAATTAAATCTCAAGAAGATACAGAAAAATTAGAAGAAGCTACTAAAGAAATTTACAAAGCAGGTTTCCATACAGGCGTCATGAGAGAAAACTGTAAAGAATTCAAAGGTAAAAGGGTAGAAGAAGCTAAAGAATTAATGAAAGAAAAAATGATTCAAAATCATGAAGCTAGTATTCTACATGATTTAAGTGAAGAAGTTATTTGTCGTTGCAATTCAAAAGTTGTTATCAAAAGAATAGACAATCAATGGTTTATAAAATATTCAGATTCTGCTTTAACAAAAAAATCAAAAGATCAAGCTAAGAAGATGCAAATATTTCCAAAAGAATATTATGAAAATTTACCTTCAATATTAGACTGGTTCCAAGACAGGGCTTGTGCAAGGTTAGGAAACTGGTTGGGTACAAAGTTGCCTTTTGATGATGAATGGACAATTGAACCTATTTCAGATTCAACATTATATCCTGCTTATTATATTGTTTCAAAGTATGTTAATGAAAAACAATTGAAAGTAGAAGATTTAGATGAAGAGTTTTTTGATTATGTATTCTTGGGCAAAGGCAAACCTAAGAATAAAGTATTAGAAGAAATAAGAAAAGATTTTGAGTATTGGTATCCTTTAGATTTTAATTTTGGTGGTAAAGAACACAAGACAGTACATTTCCCAGTATTCTTAATGAATCATGTTGCTATCTTAGATAAGAAGTTTTGGCCGAAAGGAATATTTGCAAACTGGTGGTTAGTAGGTAAGGGTTCAAAAATTTCAAAAAGTAAAGGCGGTGCAGAACCAGTAGCAGATGCAATCAAAACTTATTCAGTTGATGGGATGAGATTATATTATGCTCATATTGGAAGTCCACACGCAGATGTTGTATGGGACAAAGAAGTTGTTAGAAATTATAGAAATACCTTAGAAAGGATTTTATCTATAGTTGAAGAATTAAAAACTAAGAAAGATAAAAGATCTTTAATTGACAATTGGTTAGTGTCTAAATTCAATGAAAGAATAAAAACAATAACAGAAGCAATGGAAGTATTTGATTTAAGAGTTGCTGCAACTGAAACTTACTTTAGCATATTAGAAGACTTAAGATGGTATTCAAGAAGAAATGGTTCTAATGAAGATTTAGTTAAAGATTGTTTAGAAAAATGGGCTAAATTACTTTGTCCAATAACTCCGCATATAGCAGAAGAAGTTAATGCAATAATTGGTAACAAAGAGTTAGTTTCTATTTCTGATTGGCCTAAATATGATGAAAATAAGATTAACTTAAGAACATCAGCTATAGAAGATATGTTAAAAGGTGTTTTAGTTGATATAAGGGAAGTTATGAAATTGGCTAAGCTAACTAAACTAAAAAAACTAACGCTATTTGTTTCTGAAATTTGGAAATATCCTTTTTTAGAAACTTTAAAAAAAGAAATGTCACAAACAAGGGACATTGGACGCATAATGAAAGTTATTATGGCTAATGAACAATTCAGGAATAAAGGGAAATTAGACAAACTAATAATCTCTTTGATTAAAAATCCAAACAGGATTCCATTAATAGTTCTTGATCAAGATACAGAGTTTGAAGCATTGGAAGATGCTAAAAATTTTATAAAACAAGAATTTAATTGCGATATAGAATTAATTAAAGCAGAAGATAGTGAAGAAGTAAAAGCTAAGCAAGCTTTTCCAGGAAAACCTGCAATTTTGGTTATATAAAAAATGGGAGATAAATATACTGACAAAGCAAAGTCAGCAGGACTAAGAGCCAGAAGCGCTTACAAATTAATGGCTATTAATCAGAAATATTCTTTGATAAAACCAAATGATACTGTTTTGGATTTAGGATGTTGGCCAGGAGGTTGGCTGATAGTAGCTACAAGAAAAGGCGCATCAAAAGTTGTAGGCATTGATTTAAAAGCTATTGATAGAATACAGGGCGTAACTTTCATTCAAGGAGATGTTACTAAAGAAGAGACTTTAAGTAAAATAAACGGTAAGTTTGACGTTGTTTTAAGTGACATGGCACCTCAAACTTCAGGTAATCATTCAAGAGATGTTGGTAGATCAATAGCATTAGCAGAGATAGCATTCGAAGTTGCTAAACGGTTCTTGAAGCCAGGCGGCAAATTCTTAGTTAAAGTCTTTCAAGGTGCTGGGTACATGGAGTTTGTGAATAATGTTCGTAAATCTTTTTCATTCTTTAAGACTATTAAGCCTGAAGCCTCTAAATTAAAAAGCCGTGAAATGTATGTTTTAGGTATTGGATTTAGGTGAATTTTTAATAGAAAACTTTATAAATAAGTTATTACTTCAACATAGTAACAAAATCATATTATTTGGAGGCAAAAAATAAAATGGGAAAAATAAAAAATTTGTTTGTAACATTAGCTTGGATAACTGGATTATCTACTTGTGCTGTAACTTGTTATCTTGCATCAACTCATGAGGATAAACCTAGGCAAATAACAAGAGAAGAAATGAAAAGTCTAGAGGGAAGTGCTTTAGAAGTAGAAGCTATAGAAGGCAGTAAACTTGTTTTTAACAGACCTAAATTTATCTATGATTTTAATCATGATGATAAAGCAGATGGTATCTGTTATAGGGGACAATGTTCTTGGGTAGCTCCAGAATTTATAGATCATGGTTGGCCTGGTTATTCAAGAGTTATGACTCCTGAAATAAGAGAAGCTGCAACTAAGGCTTTGAATGCAGGTCGTGAATTATCTTTCTTGTTGAATCAAGGAAAATTTAATCAAAATCCAATGGTGGAGAAAAAAATAAAATGAAACTAAGAAATTTATTGGCATTAGGAACATTCGGATTAGCTAGCTTAGTTGGTGGCTGTCAAGAAGTTAATCAATACAATAAAACAATCAAAGATTCTAAACAATCAATAAAGGAAATACACAGTATGAATTTAAGCTTTGAACAAGATTTACAAAGATTAAATCTGAAACTTGAAAAACTTCATGAAATGGCCGATCAGAGATTAATGTACCAACAAGAAGTGCAAAGACTAAAGAGAGAATTTGAGTTTTATGAAAGGGTAAACCAACCAGCAGATAAATATTTTAATCAATTACCAGCAGAAAAGGAGGCAAAATAAAATGAAACTAAGAAATTTATTGGCATTAGGAACATTCGGATTAGCTAGCTTAGTTGGTGGCTGTCAAGAAGTTGATGTTGAAAGTAATAAAACAAGTAAAGACTATAGGGTTGAAGAAGTTGATGTTGGAATCAATAAAACAAGTGAAGACTATAGGATTGAATTAAAAGAAATACAAAGTAGGAATTTAATATTTAAACAAGATTTAAAAGAATTAAATTTAAAAATTGAAAGACTTCATGAGCTAGAAGACCAAATATCAAAAGATAAACAAGAGATACAAAGATTAAATAAAACACTTGAGCTTACGAATAAAGCAGTTAATAAAAAAATAGAAGAGTTTTATGAAGCAGTTAATCAAGAGTATGGAACAGATATAGGAGAGTAAAATGAAACTAAGAAATTTATTGGCATTAACAACTTTAGGCTTAGCTAGTTTAGTTGGCGGCTGTCAAGAAGATATAAAATGTACTAAGACAGTAACACCTATAGCTTATGCTGACTTTGATAAGGATGGAAAGAAAGATGTTGTAGGATTAATTGATGATTCAGATTCAGTAAATTGTAACCGCCCAATTAAAGAACTAGCAATTATAAATGGCAATGATATAAAAGATAATACCTATGAAAATTTAAAAGGTAAACTATTTGTGGTATGTTCATGTAAGATTCCAACAAAAAATTCTTATTCTCTCGGCGTGCACCCAAAGAGTGTAAAAGTTAAAGATATTAATGGAGATGGCAATATTGATTTTCAGTTTACTACACATGGAGGAACATATACTTTTCTAAATGATGGCAAAGGGAATTTATGGAGAAAAAAATAAAATGAAAAAACTAGCACAAATCATAGGATTAAGTTTGGGATTAAGTTTAGTTCCAACAGGCTGTAAAGAAGAACTTAAAGTTCAACCTAAAACTGTCCAAGTTCAACCAAATTTAAATGTTAAAGCAATGGTTTGTAATGGATATCCAACCGCAGTAATAACTCAAGATAATGATCTTAAATACAGAATTGAAAATAAAGGTATTCAAGATGTTGAACCTGTTTGTATTCCTTTTAAAACTAATGATCCATTCCACAATCATATCAAAGCAAAAGATTGTAAACCAGTTTCAAACTTTGCTAAATTAGATTGGAGAGATGGTGGTATTGATGGTGACCTAGAAGTTACTGGAGATATAAAACCAGAAGATGTTACATTAAAATTAAAAGGAAACAAAGTTTTTGTAACTGTAAATAATTATACTGCATTGTGCAGATAATTTCTTTTT
>JAHIMK010000073.1 GCA_018896675.1 Nanobdellota archaeon | reverse complement strand
GTAAGATTGAATCTTCAAGTTGAGCTGTTCATTGTATGCAAAACGGGCAAGAGCTAATGCATAATGTAATTTTTTATCTTGCTCCTTAGATGGATACAGCCTAAACTTATATGCCTTTAAAATATCAAATCACCTATTCACAAAAAACTGAAAGGAATTTATAAACCTTATTCGCATCCTTGTCAAGTGGCAAGTGGTTAAATAATTCCGCAGCAAGCTGCGGGGTATTCCTATCCCATCAAGGAATAAAAAATAATTTTATATACTTATTGTTACTAATACAATAATATGGAAAAGCCATCAGTTACAGTAGATATCATTTTGTTCACAATAACAGGTGAAACTCTAAAAGTTCTTTTAGTAAAAAGAAGAATAGAGCCATTTAGAAACATGTGGGCCTTACCAGGCGGCTTTGTAGGTATGAACGAAACATTAGACCAAGCAGCAAGAAGAGAATTGCAAGAAGAAACAGGCGTTAAAGAACATTACTTAGAACAATTATACACTTTTGGAAATCCTGAAAGAGACCCCAGGGGCAGAGTAATTACAGTCTCTTACTTTGCATTAATCAATTCTAAAGACTTGAAACTAAAAGCAGATACTGATGTAATTGAAGCAAAATGGTTTCCAATTAATCAATTACCAGAATTAGCATTCGATCATAAAAATATTTTAGATTATGCATTAGAAAGATTGAGATACAAGTTAGAGTACACCACTGTGGCCTTCCAACTTTTACCACAAAAATTTACATTAACAGAATTACAAAAAACATATGAAATAATTTTTAATAAAAGTTTAGATAAAAGAAATTTTAGAAAAAAAATATTATCATTAGGTTTAATTGAAGAAACTCAAGAAACTACAAAAGGAGCGCATCGTCCAGCAAAACTTTATTCTTTTACAAAAGAACATAAACAACTAGAAAATTTCATTAAATCTTAAACAAAACAATTATAAAGAAAAAATCTTTTAATTAATATATTAAAAAGGAGGTGTTTTGATGGATTTTCAAAGCGCATTTAAAAAACCATTTACTGATGTTAAAAAACTAATCATAGGTATACTACTAAGTATAGTACCTATTGTCAACTTCTTTGCAACAGGTTTCATGATGGAAACTGCAAAGATGGAAATGAAAAAGAAAAAGATGTTGCCAGAATGGGCTGCATGGGGCGATTTATTTGTCAAAGGTCTTTTGGCTTTTGTAATAAGCATCCTTTATGCATTACCAATGATTATAATAGGTGCATATGTTGCTTGGCCTTTGCTTAAATCAGCCATAGGCACAGGTGTTGTACCAATGGCTATGTGGGGGGGCTTGAGCGGAGGAATAGCAGTAGTTCTATTATTAGGATTATTAGTTGCTTACATAGCACCTTCTGCATTACTACATTTTGTAAAAGATGGTAAGTTCGGAGCAGCATTCCAATTTGGAAGCGTTTTCAAGAAAGCTTTCAAAAAAGAATATTTCCTTGCTTGGATTGTAGCCATGCTTTATTCCTTAGTATTAGGAAGCATCTTAAGTTACATACCAGTAATAGGAAGTGCGGCTTCTGGTTTCATTGCAGGAGTAACAATGTTCAGTTTATTAGGTGAAGTTTTTCCAAAACTTTAATTTTTTTCTTTTTTTTACAAAACTTTTTTATACTTTAGTCCTTCTACTAACAAATAGATGAAAAACGTATTAGTTACAGGAGCTACCGGATTTGTTGGAAAATATGTTGTTAGGAAATTAATGCAAAAAGGCTATAATGTGACTGCTACAGATATTAAAGGTGGAGATTTCTCAAAATTTAAAGAGATAGAATGTGTTGAATCAGATGTAAGACACACAGAAACACTAGAAAGTATTGTAAAAAATAAAGATATTATTATCAATGTTGCTGGATTAGTTGACTTGAATGCAAAACCGCAATTATTGTATGATATAAATCATCAAGGTGTAAAAAATCTTTGTGAAGTTGCAAGAAATGCTTCTGTCCAAAGATTAATCCAAGTTAGTTCAATAGGTGTTTATGGTAATAATAAAAATATACCAGTTAAAGAAGATGATGAAAAAAAAGCAAAAAACCATTATGAAATTTCTAAATTAAAAGGTGAAAATGAAGCTTTTAAAAATTCAAAATATTTTGAAGTTGTAGTAGTAAGACCATCAACAGTTTATGGTTTTGGAAGTTTACATGGTGCTATCTTGCCATTATTGGCTATGAAAAAGAAAAAGGAATTATCAGGATTAAAAGGAGGACCATTATTAAGCCATATTCACGCTGAAGATGTAGCAAGAGCTATTTTATTTTTAGCAGAACATCCTAATGCAATAGGAGAAGCTTATAATCTGGCAGACAATATTCCATTAAATAGTTTTGAAATGACTTCTTCAATATTAGGACCATTAGGCATAGAAGTAAAAGAATCAATTCCTTATTCAAAAAATTTATTCAAAGTTTTAAAATTTATTGCACAAAAAATGCCTAGAAGTTTTTATTCTAAAATAAATAAAAAATTAGAAAAAAAATGGTTAAAGTTTACAGAAGAACATAAATTAAAACAAAGATTTTTTCCAAGGATAGATCCTATTTGGTTAGATTATTTGACAGCAAATAAAGTTTATTCAAGTGAAAAGCTTCAAGCTTTAGGATTTAAATTCAAATTTCCAGATCCTAAACAAGGATTAAAACAAATGGTAGAAGAGTATATTGAAAGGAATCATTTGCCTAAAGTCTAGATTTTATATTCTCTTCTATTAATTCCAATATACTTTTATTATGTCGTTTATCAACAGAATCATAATAATTTATTTGTGTTTTTACAAGCGGACATTCAAGCTCTTGTAAAGATGAAAGAACTAACATTTTTTCTTCACCTTCAATTTTAATTTCCTTATCTTCTTTATCAAAACATTTAAACTCTAAAAGATAAACTCCATCTTCATCACAAGGAATTGGCAATCTAAATTTATGAAGTTGCCTATATTCTCCATGAAGTATTTTTAATTTAATTAATCTATAAAATTCTTCACCATTTATATCAAAAGAATTAATTAATTCTAACTCTTCGCCTAAAATATTTCCTTCATCATCTGTTACAAAAATAGAACTAGATTTAGAAATACTTTTTTGCTCCTTACCATTATAATAACTTTCAATTAATTCTCTTTCTAAAGAATAAATTTGACCTTGAGAATTTCTTTTTAATTTAGTTTTAAAAACTTTTTTATCTCTCTGTTTGACTATTTCTTTTTTTTCAATTATTATTCTACCTTTTTTATCTCTACCATATGTATAAGTTATAATAGTATCTAATTTACCATCATTCATCTGATCAATTTCTAACTTTTCACCCATTATTTGATTTTGTTTATTCCAATTCAAATATTTATATTTATTATTATAATCTATTGTCCCATCCCCATCAAAGTCCATTTCTAAAGTTTGCTCTAAAAGTCTTGTATTTTGTAGATTATGTTTATGAACCAATCTTATGTTTGGACTTTCTTTAGATTCAATATAAAGTTCTAAGGTATTTACTCTTTCTTTATCTTTAATTTCAGACTTATATTCAAACAAATAATCTACTTTCTTATCTGAATCCTTGTCAACTTCAAAAGTTTTCGAAGTGCCTTTAGTAATAACTTTAGTTTCCTTTACACCATCATTATTCAAGTCTTTATATTCTACACCTATATTATTAGCAGCTACAGGAGTCGCTAATAAAAATGCTGTTAAAATCATTGTTTTTAATTTCATTCTATCATCTCATCAATATATTTTCCTAATGTTCCAAAATCTTTTTGTTCTTTTTCAAGTCTTTTTGTATGTTGATTAACTAAATTGTTTAAGAACTTTTCAAACTCATAATTAGACTCTGTTAATAAAACTTTTTCCTTATCTTTAATTTTAAATTTGACATCATAATTGCCATCAGGAAAACCAATTAATATTCCTTCAGGTAATTTTCCTTCAAATTCAAGGCTCATAGGCATATGATAATCCCCATAACCATAATCTACATTGCCATCTACATCAGCATCTTCATAAATTTCATTTAAATTTTTAAAATTAGGAAGACTGCTTTCTCTAAAATTAAATTCGTCTTTCAAATGAATAAACAAAGCTGCAATATCAATCTTGCCGTCATCATTTCTGTCTCCTTTCAATATGTCTATTTGGTAATTGCCTATAATTTTCTTAGTCTCTATAAGTTCAGTAACCATTGGAACTTCAATCCCATTTGATTGTAAAATATATTTAAAAGATTGCGTAGTTGCACAATTAGAACATGCTGCAACTGTTAATGCAGCTAAACCCATAAGTAATTTTTTCATTTTGTCACTTTTTTATAAAATTAAGAATAGAATAGAATAAAACTATATATTGGTTGTGGTAAAATCAACTATTAAAGAGAGATTTCAACTTAATCTTATTTCCAAAAAGTATATAAATGGGACATTTCTTTTCTCCACCATGGTAGAATTTAAAGTAGTATTAGGAGACCCAAAGACAGGAAAAAGTTATCAAAAAGTCGTATCAGATGATTCTTTAAAAGGTAAAAAAATCGGAGATAAAATTGACGGAGATTTATTGGGTTTAGAAGGTTATGAGCTAGAAATTACAGGAGGCTCAGATAATTCTGGTTTTCCTATGCGTAAAGATTTGCCAGGCACAGATAAGAAAAAATTATTGCTTTCTGGCGGTGTAGGAGTTAAAAAAGGTTTTAGAAAAGGTAGAGAAGCCGGATTAAGAATAAAAAAGACAGTTGCCGGTAATACCATAAGTGAAAAAACTGTTCAAATTAATGCTAAAGTTGTTAAAGAAGGTAAAAAATCGGTTGCAGAATTATTATCTCCTCAAGCAGAAGCTCCTGCTGAAGAACCTAAAAAAGAGAATTCAAATGAATAAATATATTACAAAAAGCATAATAATTGGAAGAAAAAAAGGAACAAAAGATAAACCAGATGTAAGGCCTTGTTTCATCAGCCTTTTCGACAAAAACAATCCACACAAAAGTGCCCAAATACCTTTCGAAATTCTTGAATTTGAAGAAATACATAAGATAGTAATCAAAGGATTAGATATTAATTATTTGTTGCCTGGAAATGATATTATAATTAATAATTTAGAACATATTGAATTAAAAATAGAAAGTCCACACATATTTCTTACAGGCAAACAATTAAAAAATAAATAAATTCTTGCAAGGGGTAGATTTATAAACTAAGTATTTCTTACCTCAGATATGCCCCGAAAAGCTACAACTAAAAAAACTGAAGAGTTAGTTCAGCCTGTAATTAATATCGGCCTTATAGGACATGTTGATCACGGCAAGACAACATTAGTTTCTAAATTATCTGGTAAATGGACAGATACACATAGTGAAGAAATGAAAAGAGGAATTACTATTAGATTAGGTTATGCTAACACTACTTTCTATAAATGCCCTAAATGTAAAGGACCAGAAGCTTATGGTGTAGATGCAAAGTGTAGAAAATGTAAAACTAAATGTGAACCTTTAAGGAAAGTTTCTTTCATTGATGCACCAGGACATGAAACTTTAATGGCAACAATGTTATCAGGTGCAGCAATAATGGACGCTGCAATTTTATTAGTTGCTGCAAATGAAAAATGTCCCCAGCCACAAACTAAAGAGCATATCATGGCATTAGAAATAGCTGGCATAGATAAGATAATTATTGTTCAAAACAAAATAGACTTAGTTTCTGAAGAAGAAGTTAAAGAAAATTATAAACAAATAAAAGATTTCATCAAAGGAACTATTGCAGAAAAAGCTCCAATTATTCCAATGTGTGCACAAAAATCAATTAATATTGATGTTTTAATTTATGCAATTGAAAATTATTTTTCAACTCCAAAAAGAGACCTTAAAAAAGATTCAATTATGTTAGTTGCTAGATCATTTGATATTAATAAACCTGGCAACGAAGTCTCTAAGTTAAAAGGCGGAGTTCTTGGAGGTTCATTAAGGGAAGGCAAATTAAAAGTAGGCGATGAAATTGAAATTAAACCCGGCATAAAGATTGAAAAGGATAATAAATCTTCTTGGAAAACTATTAATACTATAATTGTTGGTCTGCAAACAGGCAAAGATAATATCAAAGAAGCAACACCAGGAGGAAGCATTGCTTTGCTAACTAAACTTGATCCTGCAATTGTAAAATCAGACACATTAGCCGGAAATGTTGTTGGTTTGATTGGTAAATTACCACCTGTATGGAATGAGTTTGATTTAGAATCACATTTATTGCAAAGAGTTGTTGGCGCAAAAGAAGAAACTGAAGTTGAAGCTATTAAAAAAGGTGAAGTGTTAATGCTTAATGTAAATGCCAGTGTTACTACCGCAATTGTTACTAATATTGGAAAAGGTTTTTTTCATGTAGTTTTGAAAAGGCCTGTTTGTGCTAACAAAACAGACAGGATTACAATTTCAAGATTATTAGGTCACAGATTCAGGCTTATTGGTTATGGAATGATGAAATAAGCTTTTTTTCTTAATATTATAAATAATATATTCTCAAAAGACTAAATGTTTTTAAATAAACAATTTATTTTATGTCTTATGCAAATAACTATAGGTGGAGTTCCAGGGGCAGGCAAAAGCACTATTGCCAAAATGCTAGCTAAGGAACTTAACTATGAATTCTATTCAATTGGCAATATTAGAAGAAAGTTAGCTTCTGAAAGAGGACTAACAATAAACGAATTCAACAGCCTGCCAGAAAACACAGATCAGCAAGTTGATAATTATCAAACTAAGCTGGGGAAAGAAGGTGATAACTTTGTTGTTGAAGGTAGGCTAGCCTTTCATTTTATTCCAAATTCAGTTAAATTCTTTTTTGATTGTGACTTGCATGTAGCAGCTGAAAGAATTTATAAAAATCAAAGAAAAAGTGAAAGTACTTACAAAACAGTTACTGAAACTTATAATGCTTTAAATAAAAGAATGCAGAATGATATTGAAAGATATCAAAGACATTACAAAATTAATTGTTATGAAATAAAACATTTTGATTATGTAATAGACACAACAAAATTAACCATTGATGAAGTTCTAAAAAAAGTTATGAAAATTATTTCTTAAGATTTTTCAAAGGCAATGCTAACAAGAAAACAATAAAGAAAGTTAAAATAAATAACAATTTTATATTTTGTGCGATAAGCGCTATGCCTAAAATTAATGCTCTACCTATACCTAAAGCAAATTCCCTAAAAATAAAATAATTAGCTTTATTTTTAGATCTTTTTGCGCCTTCATAAGTTATTTTATTAAAAGGTAAATCTAAAAGAGTAACACTTGCTGAAGAAAAAAGATTGTTAAAAAATATCCCTTCTGGAGAAAAAAACCATAATCTTGATATCCAAGATAACGAATGAGTTAATATGCCTAATTTCAAAACTTTTCTTTTATGTTTGTCAGCCCATTTGCCAACAAAAAAAGTATAAATTATCATTATTACAGAAGTTATAGTAACAATTACTCCCAAAGATAAAATTGTTTTCAATTCCAAATAAATAAATAAGGGCCAAAAGATTATTAGGGTTGTAGCCAAGGCACCTAAACCGATATATGCCAAACCTTTTTCTTTTGAGTCTGCATTTATTATCTTCTTAAATGAAAAAATAGGCTTATCACTTTTAATATCTTTTGTAAAAAATAAAGGGATTATTGATAATACTAATAATCCTGCAACTACAAAAAACAAAAATGAATATGAAATTTGAGATATAAAAATAGCACCCAATAATGGTGCTAAAGCAGACACCCCTAATGCTAAGATGTTAATAATAGATATTTGTCTTGCTTCTCTTTTTTTTTCAGAAAAACTAGTAAATTCAAAATGAAATCCAGGCCAATAAATTGCAGTATTTATTGCGTAAAGCAATGCTGGAATGGCATAATGTAATCCTGAAGAAACTTGATTCAAAATAAGAAAATGGAAAATAAGAAATACTGTACCCAAAGCCATCCCTTTTTTTACACCAATCTTGTTATTAATTAAGCTTCCAAAAGGAGAAAAAATAGAAATAGCCATATAATAAATCAAATAATATAACACAATATCTACAAAAGAAAACCCAATCTGTAATAAATAAATTGGAACAAAAATATTAACTAAAGCAATAGCTAATGTTTTCAAAGCAAATGCGACATACAATTCATCAAGCTCTTTATTTTTAAGATAATGAAAAGTACCATGTGCATGGTGTTTTAAATGAAACATTTAATAATTATAGTGTTAAGAAAAAAATATAAATGTTTTGTACCATTAATTTAACATGCGATTAACATATTGGATGCTGGGAGTTATTACTTTTTCAATATTTTTTGGATTTTGCTTTATAGTACTTCCTGCCATTTTAGTATTAATTGGTTTTTTAATAGGATTTATCAGTATCTATTTTAATTCAAGCCCTATGGTTGGAGAAGTAATTATTCTTATAGGAACATTTTTCTGGAGGCATTTCTGGTTAACATTTTTAACAATTATAGGAATAACTACGGGATTTTTAGTTTTTACAAACAAAGCACAAAAAACTAGATTATTCAAAAAAATAAAAATAAAAAATATAAGCAAGGATTATTGTTCTAAAAAAGGATGACCATGTTTTTGAATATTCGAAAGCATTTGTCTGTTACGCCTAGTTTCAATTCCATTTTTAATTAATTTTTCTCTTAGCTCTAACATTTCTTTTTCACCATAAAGTTTACACCCACAACCTTCACACAGAGTACATAATAAATATATTTTATCCAAAACTTCTTCATTTTGTAAAATTCCTTTACCGCGAGGAGAAACAGATTCATTCAAGACTGCTAAAAATACTGGACACTTTTCTTTGCACAATCCACATAGTTTACACTTCATATTAACTTACCTCTGTTCATCATATTTTTGGGATCATAATGCGTTTTCAAGGCATGCATTCTTTTAGCAAAATCTTTATCCAAATATTCTTTTTTTAACACACCATAACCAAATTTTATTCCCAAAGTTCCTTTCAAGAGTTTCAAAACATTTTTCATTTCAGAAACCAAACGATCTTCTTTAAACAAAACATTAAACATATTCAAACCAATTGCTCCATAACTAGGAATTCTATTCTTTCTTAACCAATGTAAAAATTTATCTCCTTCTTCAACTTGAACATCTTCCATCTGAAAATATTTTTCGCCACGAACTAATTTAAGCAAAGTTTCTCTTTTCAGCCATAAATCTTCAGAATCCTTCCCTTTATATTCTCCCTTATCACCTCTAAACTCAGCAATAACATACAGCTTATCCTCAAATCCTAATAAAGAAGAACAAAATTCATCCATAAATTCAATGTTTAAAATGTCTGGATCATACCTTAACTTTTTAATTTGATCATACATTGCAGTAATAGTATTAAATTGTAAAAGTTTAGAGCTCCTATTTTCCTCTTTTTTTAACAATTTTAATTTAGCTTTTAAAACAATTCCAGTATTTCCTTCAGCACCGCAAAAATGTTTTACAGCATCACCTTTAATTTCCAAAGGCATGCCATTACCATCAATCACAGTTAAAGACTCAACCCAATCTTCCATTCTACCATATTCCATAGGTTTTAAACCGACAGCATTAGTTGCAATCATTCCGCCTACAGTACACGAAGCTTTGCTTTCAGGCTGAATAGGAAAATATTTGTATTTTAATTCTCTATTTAAATCCGCTAAAGGAACACCAGCTTCTACAACAATATAATCGTCTTTAATTTCTAATACTTTTCTCATCTTGCTCATGTCAACAACGATTGATTCATTAGGAACTGAGGCCCCAGTCAAACTTGTTCCAGCACCTCTTGGAACTAAAGTAGCATTACTTCTTTTACATAAAAGAATTAATTTATGAATCTCTTCAACACTAGTAGGCCAAACTATAAAAGAAGGATATCCTGAATGATCAGAAGCATCATGAGAATAAACTAACCTGTCCCTGTCTTTATCAGAAAAGTTGATAGGACCAAATATTTTTTCTAAAGAAGCTGACAATGTCATAATAACACCTCAGACAATTCTAAAACTTGAACCTCTTTAGCATTCTGTTTCAAATGCATGTAACATAGAGGGCAAGTTGTAATTATTTTGTTTATCATAGCTTGATTTAATCTTAACATAGCAATCCTATCAGCAATCTTTGGAGAATTAGCTTTTAATAAGCCGCCAGCACCACAACACATTGCTTGATCTTTAGTTCTTTTCATTTCTATTAATTCAAAACCAACAGCTTTGAGGATATCTCTTGGCTCATCAAAGATTTTTTCTTTTCTTAAAGAACAAGGGTCATGATAAGTTACTTTTTCACCATTATAATCTTTTTTTAATTTAGATAAGCTATTAGCAATAGTTTGAGTTATATGTTCTGTTTTAATACCATATTCTTCATTAAAAATTCTATAACAAGTTGGACAATTTGTTATAATCTTAGTGATTTTTTGATTATCAAAAATTTCTTTATTTTTTTCTATAATATCATAAAACTCTTGCCTATAACCTGCGTTTCTTACAGGTGTACCGCAACAAAGCTCAATATCTTTAATTGTAATGAAAGGTATACCTAATTGAGTAAGAATTTTTTCATAATTCTTTGCAATATGATTTAGCTTGATTTTAGCCAAACATCCAGGATAATATAGCGTATTTCCGAAAAGCACCATCTTTTAGGCATTAGAATTACTAGCTATTTATATATTTTTAGGAGAAAATCTTGAAAATATGAAAGATTCACATTCCTTTTAGGAAGATAAGTTTTTATAGTTTAATTTCCTTAAAATCTTTATGAAAAAGAGGTTGCAATTTATTCTTTTAATTACAATATTATTATTAGGATCTGTTCCAATTGTTTCTGCTCAAACCTACTCAGGATTTAATACATATGCTGATAATATTAAATTACTTTTTTCTAATGGGGATAATAAAGTTAAACTAGCTTTAGAAATAAGAGAAAAAGAAGTAAATTCTGCTTTAGAAAATATAGAAAATGGAAATACTGAAAATGCAATTAAAAATCTTGAAAAAGCACAAAATAAACTCAAAATTGTTCAAGAAAAAATATCTTTAGCCACTTCTGAAGAAGTTAAAACAAGTGTTGATGAAATTACAAATAAAATAAATGAAAAAGAAAATCTCCCTGATGAATTTAAAGAATATCTTTTAGAAGAAGAAATAACACAATTAACAGCTGAACTTACTCTAAAAACTTTTGAATATTGTAAAACATTAGCTCAAGAAGATTTTGCTTTAATGTTAAAAGAAGAGATATGTAATCCTGATACTGCTGCTCCAGGTCTTGAAAAAGAATTAGAAGAATTAAAATACCTTCAATTAAGAATGTTTGTTCAATTAATGTTAGAAATTAGAAGTTGTATAGATGATCCTGGAACTTGTAATTGCGAAGCTAATGTTGATGTTGAACAAAAAGTAAAATGTGAAAAAATGGTTGCTCTTGCAATTAAATGTGAATATAAAAATGACGAAACTGCTTGTAATGAATTAAAAGTTATGGGATCTAAACAAGGAGATAGTTTTGCAGAAAGTTTTGTTCCTGATTTTTTAATGAATTTGTTTAGAGAAAAATCTTATATGGTAGAATATGGTATAGAACCTTCAGATGGAGTTCCTGAAGAGTGTTGGGACGAGAATGATAAACCAGAATGTGAACAATATGAATATTTAAAAGAAACAAAAGATGATTGGGATGAATATGGGAATTTTATAGGAAAAAGACCTAAAGATAAAACACCAACAATGAGAGAATCAATTCCTCAATGTTTTGATGAAAATGATAATTTCTTAGAAGAAAAATGTGGCAAAATTACAATGGTTGAAAATGAGGATGGTTTAATAAATTATCTTATTGAAAAAGACATTGATGGCATTATTAATAATTTTGAAAACAAATCAGAACAAAATACTATAGATATTAATGGAACTGAAGGACAAACTATGGTAAATGAAATGAAAACAGAGATTAATGAAATTAAAGAACAAATAGCAGAAAGAACTTTTGCACCTGGAACTAAAGGAACAGGAGAGCCTGGAAAGGATATCAAAAATGTTGTTGTAGAAAAAGGAAAACAAGGTCCCGGTGATGGTGGCTTAAAACCTGAGATTAAAACAGATGTGGCTAAAGGAAATGATGGATTAACTCCTGAAGTTAAAACTGCAGTAGCTTCTAGCGGACACGAAGGAGACAATATTATTGATTCTGAAGAGAATACTATTGATCAAGGAGAGAATACTATTAATCAAGAAATAAATGTGATTGATGAAAATGAAGAATCTAGCAATCCAGAAACTAATGATTTAGGTGGAGTTGATGAAGGACCTGGAGAACCAGGAGAAGTTAATCCCTAAAAACTTATTTAAAAGATGAAAAAGAATAATAATCAACCTATAAAAGAAATTGGAGTTAGGACTATAATTTACTGGATATTTGCCAGTTTAGCAGGATTAATCTTTATTTTTTCAGGAATAGTCACAATTAAAGCAGGTCAATTTTTTATAGGACTATTTTTTTTAGTTTTTAGTGCTTTTGTTTTTGTTCCTAGGAAATACCTTAGAATTAGCAGACCACTAAAAGTAATTATTTTCATATTGATTTATTTTACTCTTTTAGTAATCAGTGGAATTAATGCTCCTCCGCCAGAACAACAATATGAATATTATAACTTAGGACAACCATTTAATTTAACATTTAAGAACAATATTTTTTCGATGAAAATAAATAATATTAGCAAAGAAACCCAAATGACTGTCAATAATGGACAAAATATCTCTTCATCAGGATTTTATCTTTTTGTTAATGGAGAAATAACAAATTTGGGAAAAATTACTTCTGACTTGCAATTTAATTCAGAATTAAAAGATGGTAAAGATAATTTATATACTCTTTTTGCAACAGACTCAAAAGTGGGAGAATTCCAACCTCATTTAGAGAAAAAATTTTATAATGTTTTTGAAATTCCTAAACAAGCTTCAGAATTGAAATTTTTTGTTAAAGACAAAACTAAAGTTATCAAAGTTGTAAATTTAGAATGAAAAAAGAAAATAAAAGACCAAAAGTAGTACTCTCAAAACTGGTGGCATGGATAATTTTAGTATTCCTAGCTATCTTGGATAGTTCCTTAGATATGATTTTTGTAAATAGTTCTGGACTTCAAAGTTCTTTCTGGAAACCAATAGCTGATTTTTTTGGAATAAAATATGCTATTTTAGGAGTTCCTCTTCTTTTAATTATATTTTTTATTGCTGTGAAAATAGGAGCTTTCTTAGAGAAAAAGATTGAAAAAGTTCAATATGCAGAAGAATTAGTCTTAACTACTTTAGTTATTGTCTATGGTCTTTTTGATTTATGGTTAATTTTAGTTTATTTCTTCAAATTTACATTAATTAAAAACCATCTTTATTTAATTCCAATACTTATTGTAATTGGGGCAGCTTATAGTTGGTGGGCTGAAAATAAATTAAAGAAAATAAAATAGTAAACACACGAAAAAATAATATTCCTTACTGCTACTTGCCCTAATTTCTAGAAAAATTAAGAAGATTTCCCACAAATAAATCTATGATCTAAGGGAGCTTTTTCATAAGACAATATTTCTAATTTTTTACTTTTCAAAAGTTTAGTTATTTCTTCCTCAGAATAACCAATATTAAAAGTCTTCAACCCATCTCTCTCTAAAATAAAACCATCATTATATTTTCCAGCTTTCTTACAAAAAAAATCAATAAACCTTAAGTTTCTAACACTCACCATTAGATACTTATCAGCAATATCAACACAATTATCTAACATCTTACTTCTTTCTTCAACAGTAGGCAATATATTCAAGACATAATTCAATAAAACAGCTTCATACTTTTTATCAGGAATCTCAGAATAAACACCAATATTATTCTTAATCAATTGTAAAGCATCCATCTTTCTGATTTGGTTGGGAACTTCTACAATATCAACATTAAAGCCTAATTCAGCCAAATAATAAGAATGTCTACAGAACTCCCCACAACCTATGTCTAATACAGAAGAATTATCTGCAAGTTTAGAAACTAAACTATTTACAAAGATTTCCTCTAATCTATGATTATGCGATGTTGCTTCTGGACTTATTTCCATAAAAAACCTATTTCAAGTTTATTTAAAAAGGTTTTGAATTAAGAAAATTTGCCTTGTAATTTATCAATAGTTTTTTGTAAGATATTACGTTGAGGAAATTTTTTCCAATCCCATTCATTTATTGAATTTTGCATAGCAATCATCTGCCTAATATATTGTGAAGGAATAAAAAAGTTAACTTCTACAAACATCCTTCTTTTATCTGGAGCTTCAACCATAAAATAAGAAGATATGCCTTTTTGCTTAATCTCTGCTGATCTTTGAAAACCTTCAACTCTATCAACTCTATAAAACAAGTTTTTATCATCTAACCTATACATCAAATCAACAGCTATTTCATCTACTACATTTGCTCCAGGTACAATATGTAAATGCGCATGATCTAAACAGCTCCCCCCTTTAAAACCACAAACTCTAGGACCATGTTCGAAAATTTGTATATCTTGATTATAATTATCCTTAATAATCCCTCTAGCCATTGTGATAAGTCCTTCTAGCTCATTATATTGATTTTCAGGTATTTGTCCCAAGCCACTATAACACTTTTTAGAGATTATTAACAAATACCCCTCAATTCCCATTGGACCGATTGTAGGAGCTATAAAAAAATTATCTGATTCAAATAAAACTCTATCTTTTTCTTTGTTTAATATTGCACCCAATTCACAACAAGATTCCATAAATTATCCAAATTATCAATTTTTATTTAATAGTTTCTATTTTGAATAAAGGTTTTGAAAGAGAAAAAGGCAGGGAAAAGCGAAGAAAGGTTTGGTTTGGGGAAAAGAGGTTTAACCTTTGCCTTTCGCCTGCATTTGAATATCAACCTTGGGGAGGTGATTTTTGAACATCAACCTTGGGAGGTGTTTTGTTATACTATATATGTATCCGCTTCCTTTATAAAGAAAAAGAAGAGTTTATCTATAGCCCAAATGCGTAAGATTTATAAATGAAATTTCTAAGTTTAGGGTGTAAAGTAGCAAATAAGGGGGTTTTAAGCTATTTAAAGGGTAAATTGCTAAAAAAGTAGGAACCTTTATAAATAAGTGAAAATTAACCACTCTCGAGGTAAAAAGAATATGTTCATAGCATCAATTAACGGACCACAATGGTTTCAAATGTTTGACTCAGTATTTCAAATACTGTTCGCATTAGTAACTTTATCAATTACATTTTTCAGCTACAAAGTGTTTCATTTTACTAAAGAAAGAAAATTCAAATATTTTACATTATCATTCTTGTTAATGGCTTTAGGCTACTTAACAGTATCATTCTCTAATTTACTTATTTATTTAGGAGTATATGACGGAGTTATAAGCCGTTTAAGTGAATTTAATATGGCAAACTCATTTTTCCTAACATTTATCTTATTTATGTTAGTCGGTTATATGTTATTAATCATCATTTCAATGAACTTGAAAAACAAAAGATTAGTTGCTTTATTATTATCTGTTATACTATTATTTGTTGTTTTTTCATATCAATATTTCATTAAATTCCATATGATATCATTATTATTACTAGGATTTATTGCATTACAATTTTATGATAATTATAAACAAAAAAGAAATATTAATGCAGGATTGGTTTTTGCGAGTTTTTATCTATTAGCTTTTGCAGAAATTTTCTTCCTAGCAACACCATACATGAATAGCACATATGTTTTAGCTCACGGATTGCAATTGGTAGGATTTGGATTATTATTAAGTATGTTAATAAAGGTTTTAAAACATGACGGAAAGAAGGAATAAACTAGACATTATATTTGATATATTAAATTCAATTCAAAATAAGCGGGGCTCTATCAAGCCAACGCATTTATTGTATAAATCTAACTTATCACATGATGGCATGAAGAGATATTTGGGTGAATTAAAAGTTAGTGAAATGGTTTCTGAATCTGAAGATGCTAAATCTGGCAAGAAAATGATTCATCTTACTGATAAGGGCTACAAGTTCTTAGAAGAATATTCAAAAGTTAAGAACTTTACAGAAAGTTTTGGGTTGTAAAAATGAAAAAAGAAAATTTAGAACAAAAAACTGAAGAAGATTCTAATTTAAGCAAGCTTGAGGGAGATCTTTTTGAAAAAAGACTTATGGCAGGTGCTAATTTAGGTGCTTCCGGATACTTAATTTACAAAGCTCAATATTTTTTTGAACGAGAATCTTCTCTTTTCGGAACAGCAACAACTGCAATTGCTTTGTTTTTTTTAGGTTATGCAACATATAATTTAATAGAAGAAAGATTTCTAAACAATATAAAAAAGTATTAAATGAAATGAAAGGATTAAAAGAAGAAAAATGAAAATGCACAATAAAAGAACTTTTTTAGCATTCATTGGAGCAAGTGTGGGCTTCTTAGCTTTAATGGGTAGTTTCATTTATAGTGTTGGAAAAACAGCTCATGAAACTATAACTTGGAAAAAAGCATATTCAATAGTTGATTATAATGATGATAAAAAAGCTGATTTTTATGAATTAGAAGAATTAGGAATAGAATTAGGTGTTGTTAAAAAGTGGGAATTTGAAGATCTTAATGAACTAGAAAAACAAGTTAGAACCGCAGAATTCTCTAAAGTTGAAAAGTTTGTTGAAGAAAATTATTGGAAGCAATAAAAAATGAGTAAAAAAATAGTAAATATATTGGCAAGTTTAGGAGTAGCAACATTTTTAACTGGTATAGGAAATTATAGTTGTAGTATAGCTAAACACTCTTCATTAGATGATCATCCTTTAATAAAATTAGAAGAAAGAATAGAATATCTTGAAACAAATGCATTAGACAATAATATGGACGAACTTTATTTAAATAGTATAAAAAAGGAATATATAACTTTAAAAAAGGTTTATGACGAAAAAAAAGAAGAAATTTCAGAATTAAAAGAAGAAGGAAATAATTCTTTATATAAAAATATGGGATTCTCTGCGCTCCTGATGTTTAGTGCTTTAGGATTAATTATAACAGCTGCCAAAATTAAAGAAAAAGAAAATTACAAATAAATTTATAAATAGAATTGAGATTTCATTATTATTAAATTTAAAGGAGGAATAAAAAATGAAATTAAACAAAAAAATAGCTAAAGTCTTAACAGGTTTAGCTTTAACTGGAACTTTACTTAGCTTAGGTGGTTTAGCTTATAACAAGAGTAAGTTAGATGTATTAAATGATAACTATTTAATAAAATTAGAAGAAAGAGTTAATTTCTTAAAAAATAGTCCTCTAGAAAAAAGCATAAATGAAGATTATCAAAAAAGTATGCAAAGAGAATATGAAATTTTAAATAAAGTTCTTAAAGAAAATAAAGAAGAACTTTCAGAATTAAAAAAAGAAGCAAAAAAATATATAAATTATCTATTAGGATTAGGCATATTAGGACTTTTAAGTTCAGGCAGTTTAGCATTAAGCGCCACATATAAACGAAAAGAAGATTCTGAAAAATAATCACTTCTTTATTTTCTTATATATTATATAACCTAAAAAACTAAAAATTAAAGCATAATTAACTAACATAAACCAACCATTGCCCCAACTAAAACCAGGGAAGTACCAGTTAGAAACAGGCCATAAGAAAGGTGTTGGCAAGAATTCTCTTGAATGCGTTGGAATATCCATAAATATTGCAATAGGAGCAGCATAAACATACAAAGGAACTTTTCTTAAGATAATATACAATGCAAGAATTACTGCACCCCAAGTAACCAAACTATGGCTTATGCCATATAAAGTAAAAACCCAGTCTGGAATTGAATCTAAGTGCGGTTCTCCAAAGCCGCCATTGAACAAATTAAAAATAAAATAAATAACCCAGGATAAAGTATCTGGCATTAATCCAAACACAACAGCATAAATAGGTTTCTTAATTTTATGAAAAAATATATAGCTCCAAAACCCATGTGCAAATTAATCCATACAAACTTTATATTAACTAAGTTTAAAAAATTAACCAAAAGAAAGCAAACTAGTCTGTCCTTTAGACTTATCTTCATTAATTTTATTCAAAGTATTTTCTACCCTTTCAACAGAAAAATCATGCTTCTCAACTAATATTTCCTTAACCTTCTCTTCATCAATATCATTAAATTCCATACTATAATCATCTGTAACAGGCATGTTCTTGAATAAATCGAAGATTTCTTTCCAATCAAAGTCCGGTTTTAACTCTTCAAAAATCATTTCAAAAGGCTTTTCTTCTTGTATTAATTTCAAAGCTTTCTTAGGACCTATACCTTTTATTCCGCCAGGATTAAAATCAGTTCCAACCAATATTCCCAATACTAATAACTGGTCATGATCAATTTCTAAAGATTCTAAAACTTTACTTAATTCTAATAACTGCGGATAAACTTTTACATAGCCACCGCCTGGTAACTTTCTTTTTTCAGCTAAAGTTAAGTTTTGTATTAACCTTGGTGCTTTGAATAGTAAACAATCATAATCCTGTGAAGCTACTGCCCATGCATTTTTCTTTCTGCAAATGTAAGCTGCTTGCGCCTCTGCTTCACTTGGCGCTTGTATTACAGGCAAACCTAAAGCTTTTACTAACTCTTTAGCTTCTTTAATCATATCAGGAGTTAATTTTGAAACTTGTCTTGAATATTTTAACATTGAAGCTTCATCTTCATCTTCTTTTGCTTGCTTATATTTTTCCTTAGCTTGACTTTTAATTGCTTTTCTTCTTTCTATTTCTTTTTGTTTAAGTTTAGGCGGCTTGCCATCAAACACAAAAGCTGGCTTTAATCCTTTAGTTAATAGGTTTGTAGTTCTTGAAAATAATCCTACTAAATGGCTTGTAATGTTTCCATGCTTGTCTTTTAATGGCGTACCATCAGGTTGTCTAATTGAGCTTACGAATTGGTAAATTACATTAGAAGCGTCTAGTGCTAGAACTTTATTGTTTAATTTTTCCCAAGATAATTCCTCTTTTGGAACTAATTCTGTTAACTTTACTCCCATTTGGTTTAAGAAATAATGTTTAGTATAAATAGTTTATTGTTGGAATTTTAAAGAGGCTGCTATATTCTTGATTATATTGTTTAAAACTTACAACTAACTTTGTTTAGCTGAGGCAAGTGTGTTTTTAGTTTTTTGGATCTAAGCCAAATGCTACATCTATTAAACCACCAAAAGATCCTATTCCAGAAAATATACTCCCTATACCTACTGCTCCTACAACTTTAGTTAAAGTAGGATGTTGAGTAATCATATAAGAAATAGCATCTGGTTGTTGAACTATTGATTTAGCATATTCTACTGCTTCACCAGCTACACAATATCCTAAAATTAAACCAGATAATCCTACAGTTATTCTTCCTATTGCTTCGAAAGGTCCCATTTTATCCATTTTAAGTTTAGGATTTAATTATCATTTATAAGCTTTTCCGGAGAAATTGTTGGGTTTTCCGGATTCTCTGAAAAAACTCATGTTTTTTTCAAGATATTGTTATTAAGAGCCGTAAAATAGTAGTCTTGAGCTGAAAAATCGGCTCAGGAGGCAAAAAAATGAAAACATTAACTGAAACTTTGATAGAAGAAGAGGTACAAGGCAGTAGCAAACTGGAGCAAGTGAACTATAAGTTCGGCAGACATTTGCTAGAAGATGAAGTTGAATTGGACCATTTTACATATAGTCCGTTTGTGCTTTACTCTTTACCAAATGATATACCTTTTGAAGGTGGAATGGTTTTAAGAAAAAATTCTACTAAGAATACTGCATTTTTTACACAGGATTTGGGAGAAGGTGCAAAGTTAGAATATTCTTACCATGATAATGCATTTGGTAGATGTGATATTAGTTTTAAAGAATCCCAAAATAAAGTACTAGTGTTTAAAGGGTATTAAAATGGGAAGATTTGCTTTTTTAACAGGGGAAGAGTATAATTCTCTTCCTTCTTTTTTAAAAAAAGAAATAGATAAAATTAGTTCAAATTTAGATTTAATTCTTAATAATAAAAATTTAATGAACAAAAAATATTTTTCTTTAAAATTCTTAAAAGAAATAAAAAAATTACTAATTTTAGGTTTAATTTATCCTAATTATTTAGATAAAGAAATGATATCTAGTATAGGATTAGGCAGAATAGGAGCTGAGATAGAACTAATACCTACATGTGAAAAAGCTATAGAAGAATTAATTGATGCTGAAATCAAAGAAGATATCAATAGCTTCCTAAGAGAGATTATTCAAAAGATAGATTTGGTTATTTTTCACGATTAGAAAATAGTAAACTTAATAAAGGAATAGATTAGGCTTTTTCCTTATGAAAAGGAAAGTTATCTTGATGGGTGGCAAAACTTATGTATTATCATTGCCAGCTTCATGGATTAAGAAATATGGTATTGGCAAGAGTCAAGAACTAGAAGTAGAAGAAAAAGACAATACTATTCTTATTAGTACTGATAAAGAGATTGGAAGCTCTAAAATCAAAAATCTTGACTTTACAAACTTTAAATCACGTTCATTACTCTATAACTATATTTATGCTGCATATATCACAGGCAATGAAGAAATAAAAATATTATTCAAAACTGAAGAGCAATCCAAGATAATTAAAAAAGTTATAGAAGATTTAATTGGATTTGCAATTTTGTCTGAAACAAAAAATTCAATGATTTTGAAAGATGTTACAGGATCAAAAACAGAATTTAAGCCTATGTTAAGAAGAGTATTTTTTATATTAAATGCTTTAGTTACTGAAGGTTTAGAAACCATTGAAAAAAATGATTTTAAAGAATTAGAAGAAGTTATTGCAAAAGACCATAACATGAATAAATATTATTTGTTCTGTTTAAGATATTTAAATAAGAATGAATTAGGTAGTGCAAGCAATAATCTCTCAACTTATGCTTTCTTGAATTCTATTGAAGCTGTAGGAGACAAATATTCTGATTTGTATAAGCTTTTAGTTAGTATGAACAAAAAAGTTTCTTTAGAAATTATTTCATTATTTGAAAAAGTAAATAAAGCTTTTATCAAAGTTCTTGATTTGTTTTATGTGCAAAATCAAGATCAATTTATTGAAGGACTTAATGATTTAAAGAAAGATGTTCCTAAACTTAGAGAAGAAATTAAAGAATTTATCGGCAAACCAAACAAAGAAAATGCAGTTATTGCTTCTTACTTGTTGACAATTATTGAAGGAATAAATGATTCTATTAATGACTTATTGATATCCTCTCAAGCTTATTAATAAAGAATTAATTTTATCTTCATAATTCCTTAAATTAAAATAAACCCATCTTACTTGTTTTGATTTCATAGAATTAATATCTTTTTTTGAGGTAGGATATTTTCCTTTAAGTTGTAATCTTATTTCTTTTACAGAAGGTATATGAAATCTCCTATGCTCTCGCCAATCTTTATCAGGCTCATGTTTATATGCAAAACGAGCAGCAGCCCATACATCTTCAATACTCTTAAACTCAGCATACTCTCTTCTAATCTTATCCTCTAAAAATTCGCGCTTGTCAAATTTAAATTCTAACTGTTCCATAATCAAAAAAATAAAACAATAACTTTATAAATGTTTTCTTACTCAAAAGAAGTGAATTAAGATGAAAAACGAAATAATTGATTGGGGATATGATAAATTCATAGGTAGAGAAATTTTTGAAACAGGAGAAGAAGGTTTTACTTCATTAAATCTTAGAACACCTGGAGCAATTTGTTTTAGATCTATGAATATGGCTTGTGAACAATTATGTAAAGCTATTAAAGAAAAAAAGAAAGTTTTACTAAATTTCAGCCCAGGACAACAAAGCCCAAAAACTAAAAATTCACTTGATACTTTAAAATTATTAAAAACATCATTATCAGATGTTCTTAATAAGGAAGAAAATATGGTTGCAGAAATTGAAAGTAAAGGAAAAGATAAAACTTATACTATTTCTGGAAGAAAATATGAACCTTTTAAACCAGAACAAATGAAGATTCTTAAAGATTTATATGAAAAAAGAATAGATATGAAAAGTTATCCAAATCCATTTGAACATCAACCTTTTCTCAATTAACAACTTACCTCAGCCAAACAAAGAGAGTTGTTAGCCTTAACCAACAAAAACAATAACATTCCAGCCTCTACAAAAGAAAACTTTATAACCCATCTCTCCATAAAACTACTAGAATTTTAAAAAAGAGGTTTAAGGTGATTAAAAGAACTGCTTTCAAGCATGGCTGGTGGTATCATTACTGCTTACATAATAAGAAAAGCGATAAACTAATCACAAACGGCTTCTCACAATTACAAAGCTATTTACTAGCAATGTTTGACAAATGTCCACACCAACACTTTGAAAACGGTCCAAGAAGCTCAAGAATAAAATTCCAGCTACCAAGCTTAAATATCAAAGAACATGCTAATCATGAAATCTGCAACTTAACACGACTAGGATTAGAAATAAATGAAGAACGTTACAAAAGCAACCACATGAAAGTACAAATGTTTATGCTAGAGCATGACAAAAAAACAGTTTCTATTGAAGTACCTGTCTGGCTAAAAACTAGAGAATTTGGTTCATTTAAAACACACTTTGATTCAGAATATCCATTAACTGGCCACATAGATTTGTTACAAGTTGATAAGAATAATATTTGGGTCTGGGACTATAAACCAGGAGCTAGTAAAGAAAAATATGCAGCAACACAAACTTACTTTTACGCATTAATGTTAAGCAATCGTACAGGGATACCTTTAGATAAGTTTAGGTGCGGTTGGTTTGATACTTGTAATTGTTTTACTTTCAAGCCTGAACGTAAAAGTTTAGATGAATTTTAAGAGGCTGCTTAAAATTATTTATTTTTGTTTTTATGGTTATTGAATTTATTTCTAATCTTCAAAACTATCTATTTTTTCCTTAACAACTTTTCTTAATATACTAATATAAATTTTAAATTTTACTTCAACACTCTTCCAATCTAAATAATTAACAAAACTTCCATAATAATGTATGCCATTTCTTTGCGTTCTTATTTTTTCCAAAAAATCCCAATCAAAATCAAAAGAAGGATATTTTATAAATAAATATGAAAAAAGACACTGATGATTGAATATCTTCTTTCTGTCAAACGCAATAAGAGCATCAACCAATTCATGGAATGCATCGTAATACATTATATATGCTATGCTCCATTTCATATCTTTCTTCTTAAGATTTTCAGTAATTTTCTTTGCACTTTCTATTAAGGCATCTGAAAATTCCAGCATAGATTTTATTCTATCTATTTCAATCAATTCTTTTACCTGAATTAACCCTTTTCCTGAACAATCATTAAATATTTCATTAGCAGTTCTTAATTTTGGCATTTTACCTCCACAAAATCCAAATTACCTTTCACAATATATCCATTAACAATATTCTTCAATAATTCTGGCTTAAATTTTTTTAATTTATTCTTATTTTTCACTGAAAATAATTGTATCTCTCTTTTAATTTTTGATTCATACTTTCCTTGCTCAAAGTCATCATCATTACCATAAATAAAAATATCTAAATCACTATTTTCATTCCAATCTGACCTTATAAAACTTCCAAAGAGGATTATTGTCTTTGCTTTTTTTAACTCTAAAAGATGATCTAAAAAACCCAAATTATGAAGTTTTTCTAAGGCATATATTCTTTTACTATTATTATAAGTTGGAGATTCAAAATTTCCAAGGTAATAAGACATTTTGCCTTTCTTTTTCACTTTTATTATTATTTTTTCTTCTATTAATCTTTTTAGCCATTCATTTGTTTGAGCTCTGCTTAATTTAGATTCCTTAACTATTTCTTCAAAATGCCAATGTTTAGAACAATTATTAAAAAACAATTCTTTGATATTTTCTTTTCTTTGCATATTAGTATGGATAACCAAACTATTATTTAAGCTTATTGTTTGTTTCATTAAGGAATCTCCTAGATATAAAATCTTCAGATCCCTTTAGAATAATATAGTCTTTAAAAACTTCATCAATTAAAAAGCCTGTTTTTTTCAAAGATTCTGTAAATATTTCAAAAGAGTAAATTTTAACATTTATTTTCAACTTTACTAAAAAGTTCTATGTTTTTTCTTAAAAGCTCTTTTAAACCTTAAATTTAAAATAACTTGGTGACAAAAACTTTATAAAGTATACAATAGTATACCCTAATATACAAAATGGAAGTAACAACTATAAAACTACATACAAACACAAAAAGTCAGTTAGATCATTTTAGGGAATATCGAAACGAAAGTTATGATGAACTAATTCAAAAAATGATATATATAGTTAAAACTTTAAAAAAACAACCAAAACTTTCAATTGAAGCTGTTGAAACTATTGAAAAAGCTAGAAAAAGAATAAAACAAGGTAACTTTGTCACGGAAAAAGATGCGCGGCAGAGGCTTGGTTTATAGTGTATGAATTATTTCTTCTAAACAAAACCCTTTTCATTATTTTATTAGATTAAAAGCAAGAACAGATTACAAAATAAGAATAAGCAATTATAGAGTTATTGCTGATATTAATAATAAAACAATAATTATTACTTTAATTGGACATAGAAAGAAAGTTTATGATAAAATTTAACTAAAACTGCTTAAACTCTTCTGTTTATTACCTTTCAAAACATCTTCAAAATCACTATTAAAAAACGTTAAGATAGAATCAGCTAAAGGCTTCAACTGCTTATTAATATAATGTTCATAATCAATACTATGCTTTATTTTCTGTATTGGTTCAGGCCCTTCATCTGTAATAACATAATCTATTCTTTTACTTTCTAATTTATCTAATAACCGAGCCGCTTTAACGTGAGGAGGCGTAGTTTTCAAATAGTCCTTTAGCGGCTTCCTTAACGACTTTGTATACACTAAAAGTTCATCTAACTTCCCTTTACGCAGTTTAGCAACAAAATCTCTGATATACTTTTCTAAATCTTCTCCTTTGAATAATTTCTCTAACAACTCTTCTTGGAACTCTTTAGCCAACTTAGTCCAATCACCACGAACAGCTTCCAACCCAACAATATCAAGTTTGCCTTTTAACAACCCAGCATACCTTTTTTTAGCACCAGCTTCAGATTTACGCAACTTAGGCATTAAAAATTTAGAATAACATTTTTCATATTCCATTTCCAAGAAAGATTTTCGTTTATACTCTTTCTTGATATGTTTATCATAATAATTGTTAATGTAAATTTCTAACTCTTTACCAATCTTTTCAGCTTCTTGCAAACTTTTGGCTTTTGACTTAACAAATATACTATCAGTATTATGTAATAAAATTTGCCCACAACTATCAACAAACATATGATTGTCTTCTACTTCTAAATCATAGACATAACCACTAAATTTCTCTTTTTTAATTTTAGTTTGTAATTTTATATTAATTTTATCTGAGGTCCTAATAGTATATGCTTTTTTTTCCGGCCTAAAATTTAATGAATAATTCTTTTTTAACTGTCTTAATAAAAAAGTTATCCCAGATATCAGTTCTAAAGATTGAGTAATATAACTAAAATTCTTTTGTTTATAAACAGGGGAATAACCTAACTTTTTATTCACAGCCCTAGAACCATCAGTTTTTATTAAATAATCTAATAATAATTCTTGAAATTCTTCAGGGACATGATAAATAAAATCTGGTAATTTTTTAGCTATACTTTTTTGACCAGCTAATGCTTTAAAGAAAATTGCAGAAATTTGATTCATCATTTGTAATTTCATTGTTTTATCTTCATAAATAATTTCTTTCCAGACACCTTGAGGAGTTTTATATTTTAACAAGCGTGATTTTTTTGTAGAAAGTATTATTGAAACTTTAGCATTTAAAAATAACCTTTCATAATCTTTTTTTAATTGAATTAATAATTTTTTATCAGAATTAGCAATTGAAGCACCTGATCGAGAATTAGTTGTGTCTAAAGTAGAAGAACTTCCATCTCCTATATAAGCACCTAATAATCTGCATAAACTTTCAAATTCTTTGGTTCCAACTTTAACAAATCTTTTTAATTTAATTGAATTATTTTGATTTGTCCAACCAAAAATTAAATAATCACCATCTATCTTTACTCTTGCTAATTTTTCTCTCCCTTTATATTTAATTTTATATTGTATCTTTTTCAAATAATCATAAAGATCTATTTTTTTAACTTGCTTTAATTTAGGAATAGCCATAATACTGGCCATTTGATATTTATGGACTTCTTTTGGTTTTATTGTTCTTAATTTTCCTTTATCCCAACAAATTAATGAATGGTCAGAAGTAACTTCTGTTTCTCCAAATTTTTGAATAATCCTATATACATCTTTTTTCACTTTATGTTTAATTATCCTCTTAATTTTCTTAAATTCAGATTTATGTGTTTTTGGATTTAATGTTAAAGCTTTATAACCTTGAGGAGAAGTAAAATCTTTCCCTCTTAATTTAAAATGATTTTGAGAAAATTTATTAAAAAAATCTTCTATTTTTATTATTTCAATTAATCCATTAGGATTTAAAAGTGTAATAAATCTATTTCCTTTTACACTATCACCATAAATTACTTCATACCCTTTTTTCTCAATAATTTTAGTTGTTAACTTATTCAAATGCTGACCAAAATGAGTTATAGCATTTGCAACTTTCATATTAAAAAAACGACAATTAGGAGATGCCAAAACTCCAAAAAAACTATTCATCAAAATCTTTATAGCATATCTAGCCAACTCATTTTTTTGTTTTCTAACTTTTTCTCTTTCTAACCACAACTCACTAATAATCTCAGGCAATATTCCTTCTTCATTTCTAAAGCATGCACCATTGGGCGCTTTAACCAAATCTTTACCTTTACAAGATTTAATAAAAGAACTTGGATCAATGTTAAAAGTTTTTATAATGCTGGGATACAAAGACTTAAAATCCAAAACTAAAATATTATCATAGATTCCTGGTTTGGATTCCATAACAAATCCACCCATTATCCTTTTCTCTTTTACATTATAATGTAAAGTGTTACAAACCAAACCTTTCTTACGAGCTTTAGGCAAATACAAAGAATCTAATGAAGCAATTGAAGCAGAAACTTTATCCAAATTCATACCTGTTAAAAAACTTTTTTGTATTGCCAAATCTAAAGCGCCAGACTCCTTCAAAATTTCCAAAGGCAACTCAGCATCGAGCAAATTGTAAGCAACTAATTTAGAAGGGTTCTCTTTATACAATCTATTTATCTCTTCATACTTGTCAATGTTTTTGAAATTCAACAACTTACCTTTTCCTAAAAATTCTTGGGCAACAGTTTCCAATTTATAATCATCCAGCTTGATAAAAGAACTTCTTATCAAGTTTAAAGCATCAACTACTACTCTACCTGCAACATCAGCAGTAGAGTTCTTAAAAAAATCAGAAACTATCCTTAAATTTATTTTACTTCCATCCCTGCCAATCATCAAATCAAAATTATACTTCCTTGCTCTTTCCTGTAAATGCTTTAAATCAAAATCAATCAAGTTCCAACCAGTAATAACATCCGGATCTATCTCTTTTATAGAATTAACAAATTTTTCAATGACTTCTTCTTCATCTTTACAAAAAACAGTTCCTTTAACCTTTTGATTATTAACAAAACTTTTCTTGACATTATCAGTAGCTACAGAAACAACATAAATTTCTCCAGTCTTAGCATTAGTTTCAATATCTAAAGAAAGAACTTTCAAGTTAGGCTTCCAATCAGAAGATTTGATTTCTGCATCTTTATAGACTCTAATATCATCCTGATACTCATAATCTCCTGTAATGTCAACAGAACTTCTCAACTCATTATCTAAAATAAACCTTTGAGCATATCTTATATCAGCTTCATAAGTAGAAATATTAGCATCACTAAATATTTCGCGAACATGTATAACATCTGAAGGTTTATCAACTAAAATCTTAACAACTTTCTTGCCGTCAAAATCTTTTAAATCAACTTTTTCAGATTCAAACTTCTCTACTTTCTTGGCTTTATTCAAATCAGACTCTTTAATGAAGAAATAAGGCTTGAAATGTTTTATAAAAACAAACGTTTCCTTGTTCTCCAATTTACCAAATAGAAAAACATAAGGTTTATCATTAATTATTCGGTAACTTGAGTCCACTATAAAGCCTTTCATGTAAATAACTCTATTTCTTCAAAATAAAAAGGTTTTGGAGGAAATATTTATAAATTTCAAGTAAAAAACTATATTTGAGGCAAAAAATGGTCATAAATCTAGAAGAAAAGGTTGAGTTTATGAAAAGCAAAAATCCATGCTTAAGAAAATTTGGCTACAGCAACCACATACTTTGTAATGACCAATTATTATACATGGTAGAAAAACTTAATGAGCTTTATCCCTATATAGGTTTTAATCAAAGATTTAAAAGAGTTAAGGAAGGACAATTTAAAGGTTGTCTAAGGTACCAGATTAAGCAAGGCAAAAGCTTTATCGGTAAAATTTTTGGAAGGATTTTAATTGAATTTGATGAAAGCGATAGACAAACCCTAAAAATATATGATGATAAGCTTTTAGATTTTTCTAAAAATCTACCCGATGTTTTTCACATAGAAAACATTGAATATATAAAATTATAAAAAATTTAAAACCATATGTGGGCATTACAAAAGTTTACCCTAAAGATATAATATAGATTTTCAATGAGACTATAGACAACCTTTTTATATTATGAACAATTTATATCTCCCAATGGATGATTGGGAAAAAGCCGGAAAGATAGCAGCTGAATGTTTGGAATATGGATTAAGTTTAGTTAGTCCAGGCGTAAACTTAATGCACTTAGCAGTACATATTGAAAAGAAGATAATTCAATTAGGTGGCAAACCAGCTTTTCCGGTAAATTTGTCTTTAAACAAAGTTGCAGCACATTATGCTCCATTAATGAATGATGAAACTGAATTTAAAAAAGGTGATATGTTAAAAATAGATGTTGGTGTCCATGTCAATGGTTGCATTGGAGATACAGCAGCTACAATTGGTGGTAATAAAAAACTAATAGAAGCTTCAAGAAAAGCTTTAGAAAAAACTATTCCATTATGTAAACCGGGAACTGAATTAAGAGAAATAGGTAAAGTAATTAATGAAACAATAGAAAGTTATGGTTTTAAATCTATTAAAAATTTATCCGGCCATTTAATCTCCGAATACAATTTGCATGCAGGATTTTCTATACCAAACCATAATAATAATGATTCAAGAAAATTACAAGAAGGCATGATAATTGCAATAGAACCTTTTGCAACTGACGGCAACAACGGATTAATATCTGAAAGTGTCCCATCTAACATTTATTTATTAGAAAATCCTAGACCAGTAAGAGATCCAACTGCAAGGAAATTTTTAAAATACATAAAAGAAGAATTTGGAACATTACCTTTTGCTGCACGCTGGTTAGAAAATAAGTTTGGACCTTTAGGCTTTGGATTAAAAATATTAGTTAAAGAAGGTATTGTTAGAAGTTATCCACAATTAGTTGAAAGTTCTCAAGGTATTGTTTCACAGGCAGAGCATACAATAAGAGTAGGAAAGATTCCTTTAGTACTCACAAAGCGATAATTAATTTTTTTGCAGCCGCTAAAAAGAAAGTTTTATAAATGATTTACAACCAAAAAGCAAGAACACATTGAGACTATAATGAGCAAATTAATAAAATTACAACAAAATTATAAAAAATCTTTAGAAAGAACTTTCTTTCAAGGAGATTGGGCAGAAGAACCTAATTTTTCTAAAGAAGATTATGAAAAATATATAAGTTGGTTAAATAAATTAAAGCCTATTGAAAGTCTAGATTTAGATTATAAACAAGCAGTTTTGATAGGTGCAAATAAAATCTTTGCAAGTTTCTTATATACTGTAGGAACAAATAAGCATAAACATATTTATCCTATAGGATTAATGTTTCAAGATAATACTTTAATTTGTACAAAATTACCTTTGGATGAAGACAGGAATTCACATAAAAACTTATATGTCCAAAAAAAATTAGAAAATCCAATAGTTATAAGAGCAGTAAGTACATCTGGTCTTGAAAAATATCCATTAAAAATGATTTTATCTTCAGGTCAAAAAAAAGATTTAATTGCTAACAAAAGTACATTAGAAAGTTTATTAAAAGGTTTTCAAGAATTTCATAAATTTATGGAGGAATAAAAAATGAAATTAACACAAATATTGGGATTATGTATAGGACTAGGTCTTGCAACGGCAGGATGTACAAAAAATGAAGATAATTGTCAAGTAATTCAAAAAGGAGTTTGGTATGAAATATCTATCTGTGCACCAACAGCTAATCAAAAACAATTTTATATAAAAGAAGTTTGGAATATCGATGGAAAAGGTTTAATTAACGAAGAAAGACCGGCAACAAGAGAAGAAATAGAAAAATATAAAAAAATTCAGCCGAAATAATTTTCAGACTGTTTCTTTTTGCTTCTACGCATAGCAGAACTTCTTGCAGTTCTCAAGTGCAGCTCAGAAAGCTCGTTATACTTTTGTATGTCTTCATTCAAAATAGAACTTTTAACTTTTCCTAAAGCTTGTTCAAAATGCTTCATCTTAACAATCTTAGCTTTAATATCTTCTCTTAAAGCCATAGTTGCAGCTTCCCTGCAAATTGATTCAATATCAGCACCAACGTAAGTATCAGTCTTGTCAATCAATTTGGAAATTATAACATCCTTAGCCAAAGGCATTCCCTTGGTATGAATCTTAAAGATTTCTTCTCTAGAACCCTTGTCAGGCACAGGCACCATTATAATCCTGTCAAAACGCCCTGGCCTCAATAAACCAGGATCGATAATGTCGGGTCTGTTAGTGGCTGCAATAACAACAACATCATGCAGCTCTTCTAAACCATCCATCTCTGTCAACAACTGGTTAACAACCCTTTCAGTTACTTTAGTTCCCATTTCCATTCCCCTTCTTGGAGCAATAGAATCAATCTCATCAAAGAAGATTATTGTAGGACTGCTTTGCCTGGCTTTCTTAAAAATTTCGCGAATTCCTTTTTCACTATCCCCTACCCATTTACTAATAAGTTCTGGCCCTTTGACTAAAATGAAGTTAGCTTCTGATTCATTAGCAGCCGCTTTGGCTAATAATGTTTTACCGCACCCAGGAGGTCCGTACATCATAACGCCACGAGGAGGTCTAACTCCCATTCTAGCAAAGGCTTCTGGATATTTTAAAGGCCATTCAATAGCTTCTTTCAACTCTTGCTTTAATTCTTCCAAACCGCCAATCTGTTCCCATTCAACATTCGGGATTTCTACTAAAACTTCCCTTAATGCAGATGGACTTACAACCTTCATGGCTTCATCAAAATCATCTTTCTTAATTATTAATTTATCTAAAACTTCTTGAGGTATAATCTGCCCTTCTTCCAAATTAATTTCAGGCAAAATTTTCCTAACAACAATCATAGCAGCTTCCTTACACAAGGATTCCAAATCAGCCCCTACCAAACCATGAGTGGCAGATGCAATAGCTTTCAAATCAACATCCTTAGTCAAAGGCATATTTCTGGTATGAATCTTCAAGATATTCAAACGCCCTTCTTTGGAAGGAACACCAATATCAATCTCTCTATCAAAACGCCCAGGCCTTCTCAATGCAGGATCTAAAGCATTAGGACGATTAGTAGCAGCCATTACAACAACTTTACCCCTGCTTTTCAAACCATCCATTGTTGCTAAAAGTTGCGCTACCATCCTTTTCTCAACTTCACCATAAGCATCATCTCTTTTTGCAGCAATCGCATCAATCTCGTCAAAGAAAATTATTGCAGGTGCATTCTTTTCTGCATCATCAAATATTTCCCTGATTCTTTTTTCAGCTTCACCAGCAAACTTAGACGTAATCTCTGGTCCATTAATAAGATAAAATTTAGTATCAGATTCATTAGCTACAGCTTTAGCTAACAAAGTTTTTCCACAACCAGGTGGCCCATGCAATAAAACTCCTTTTGGTGGCTGAATACCTAAACGATCAAATATCTCAGGATGCTTTAATGGTAACTCAACCATTTCTCTAATCTTTTTAATCTCATCACTTAAACCACCAATATCTTCATAAGTTACTTCAAGAACTTTATCCTCCATAACTTCAACAGCTTGTGATTCAACATTAATTTTAGTATTATCAGAAATTATTACAGCTTGCTTAGGATTAGTGCCAGCAATAACAAACCTTAGCTTGCTAAAACCAAAACTTCCAAATCCACCACCCATAAGTTCTTCTTCAATAGTATTAAACATATTTTCATAAGGTGAAGAACTGTAAGTTCTTTGTCTTCTTTTAGCACCACCTAAAACTACAATGTCCCCTTTAACAGCTGCTCTTCCTAAAAGACCACGTTTGAAAATTATAGGATCAGCTTTTATTACAATACCTTTCTCAGCAGGAGCAATAGTAATTTCTTTAGCCTCCTTAACATCAGCTTTTCTTATAGTAACATTCTCGCCAATAGCAGTTTTAGCATTCCTTCTCAAAATTCCATCCATTCTAATAACTGCCATCCCAATATCAGTTGGATAAGCCCTGTCAACAATACCTACAGTTTTCCTTGAACCTTCAATTTCAACTATGTCACCAGGTCTTACTTTAAGATCTTTCATAGTATCAGAATCAATTCTTACAATTCCTTTAAACGCTTCATCTTGTTGCGCTTCCCTTACTTGTAACCTTACTTCTTCCATTTTGTTACCTCCGATAATTTATTCATTTAATAATCTTTCTCATACTTGTGAAAAATATTGACAATCTTCCTGGTTCGTCTAAAGACAATTGAACAGTTTTTGAAACAGTAACATCTTCATACTCAATAATTTCTTTAGGTATTGATATTGCCCAACTATTGCCAACTAATCTTAGCTTCACCCTAAAATCTCTTTCCTTGAGTCTTTTGAAAGCATTGTAAGCCGCAAGGTCACTTGGATGCAGCCATTCTTTTTTGCATTTCCTGCAAAACCATGCCCGTATCTTAAATCCATTTTTTACTAATATTGCTTTATCAGTAGGTTTACTACAGTGATCGCAAATGATTGTTGCATCGTATATGTCTGCCATTTTTGTATACTTTGAATATGATTATTTCTTGTGTATACAGGGTGTATATACTAACTAATATATAAAGTTTACTGAAGAAAATTCCTTAACAAAAATATCAAAAATAGTATGTACCATTTTGAATATAAGTAGTAGAATAAAGCAGAAAATAAATGAAACACAGGGAGGTGTCTTTTAATGCCTTATTCTACTATTATTTTAATAATAAACTTAGAGAATTTTAACTATTTAAATGTTTCTATTTAAAAGTAGTGACAATATACTTGCAGAACCAAAAGAAGATATTTTAAAAAAAAGAGGAGACTAAAAGTCCCCTCCTAATACTTTCTCAAAATACCCTACCGGCTTTATGTCAGTAATCTTTGTTTGATGGATAAGCCACTTTCCATCATTACTTTTCCTAATCTTAGATTCAATCACTGGCTGTTTGCTCAGCTCTTCAATCTTTTTTTCAGTCAATTCTATTGTTTCCATTTTTATCAACCTCCGCCAAGTACATTTTAACAAATAGTATTTAATTTTTTGCTCGGTTTTGTGAACAGATTTTCAGGAACAATAAAAATATAAAGGAAATAACATTTAATTCTTTTAATGCTTGAAACAATAACTAATACTTTTACAAAAAAACCATTTAAAGAAAGATTAAAAGATACAGGTTTTTTACTCAAACATTCATTTACAGTTATAGGAAAAGATAAAGATATTTTAAAGCCGGCATATAGGATGCTTTTTTATTCTATCCTAACTACAACTCTATTCTTCGTAGCAATATTTTTATTTTTTACAAAATACTTCCCTATAGGGATTTTAATATTATTTGTTTTATTATTTTTCTTTTGGCCTTTTGGATATTTCTTTTACATTAGACAAAAAGCAGATCAGAGCTGGATAGTCTATAATACAATTACTGGAAAAGATATTAGCCATAAAGACGCGCACATGCATACCAAAAAAGAAAAATCGCGATTAAGGTTTGTTGCATTTATTGACTTTTTAATGGGAAGAGTAAAAACTGCAAACAATCATCAACAAAAAGGGTTTTTAGCATTCATTGTAAGGTTAGCATTAAGTTTCTTAATAGAAATTTGGGATTTATTAAGTCACTATATGTTGCCAGCAATAGTTATAGAACAAAAACCATTAAAAGAAATAATTCCAAAAATCAAAGCATTAAAAAGTAATGTTCCGGCCACTTTAGTCGGTGTTTTTGGGATAGATTTTGTTGGGAATGTTGTAAAAGGAATAGCATTTACTTTTTACTTAATATTTTTCATACTATCTATTGGTTTAGGTTATTTACTATCATTTGTCATGACTTCAACGATATTTACTTTTCCACTTTTAAACATTCAAATTTCTTGGGTCCCAGTAATAATCATGTTGTATATAGTAATCTTAATATCCCACATTATAAGAGTCTTTGTTGAATCCACAAAAGTAATTTATTTTACTATTTTTTATACTTCTATTATGAGGCCTAAAGAGATTGAAGCTTCAATGAGAGAAGAATTAACCCATTATTTAAAAATGGAAGAAACTTCTAAAAAATCATAAAAAATATAAAAGTTAAAATTATTGAAATACTATGCCAATATTTGTAATACAAGAGCACAATGCAACTAAACTGCATTATGATTTCAGGTTAGAGATTGATAAAGTTCTAAAAAGCTGGGCTATCCCGAAAAAGCCACCTCTTAAAAAAGGAATTAAAAGATTAGCAATACAAGTTGAAGACCATAAATTATCTTATGCTAATTTTGAAGGAACAATTCCTGAAGGGCAGTATGGTGCCGGCACTGTAAAAATATGGGATAAAGGCACTTATAAAATGATTAGCAAAGAAAATAACAAATTAATATTCAATTTAAATGGAGAAAAGATGAAAGGCGAATATGTTTTGTTAAAATTTGATAAAGCAGGTACAAATAATTGGTTGTTTTTCAAAAAATAAGCTAAATGTTTTTATACTCATAATTCTTTCTTAAGCAGATTATGGGGAAAAGAGGTGTGATTCTATTAGTTATAGTTATTTCTTTAGCTGTTGTTTTAATCTCTGGTGTTTTTAACAAAGACTATGAGTTAAGGGAAGTTTCGCAAGTTACAGGCTGTACAGTAGATGGCTATTGCGGAACAGCTATAAACAATAACGGAGAATATACTTTAGTTATTGGCGATAAATTTAGGGAAGAATTTTTTGAATTATATTCTAAAAGCAAAGAAAAGGAATTTCTGTTCTGTTTAGCAGGTTATAAAAAATCTTTAACTTATTATGTAACAGATTATTACGAACCAAATTATTTAGAAGGTGAGAAAGGTAAAGCAGTTTATAGTTCTTGCAAAAACGATTCAATAGGAACATTACATAACCATTATAATCCAACTAATGACAATTATTTCTGTCAATTATCAGCTAGAGACATTTACACTTTTGGCCAAAGTAATGATGACTTAATGGGGATAGTTTGCGGTAAAAAAATAATATTCATCCATAAATCAGATTTGAAGCCAGTTCATCTCAAATAAATATTTTTACCAAACTTTGGATGATACATAAAATCATCTTCAGTATCTTCTTTAGCACCTTGAATAAATTCAGAAATCCATGCTATCTTAGAACTTATTTCGTCTGCATAATATAATGCTAAAGCTTCAGCAAACATTGGCTCTTTAGGAGATCCAAACTCTAGTTTACCATGATGACTTATTAGTAAATGTAATATTTTATTTTTCAAACTCTCATCAAAACCTTCAATCTTGTCAATCATGTTATGCACATATACTGTTCCTAAAACTAAATGCCCTGTTAATTGCCCTTCAGTAGATCCTTTAATTCTAGAAGTCACATTCAGCTCTTTTAACTTTCCAATATCATGCAACAAAGCTCCTGCCAGTAATAAGTCCCTGTTTAAACTATGAAACAATTCATAACTTAACGCGCAGTAATGCGCCACTTCCAGTGTATGCTCTAATAAACCACCTATCCAATTGTGATGAATCTCTATAGCGCCTGGATGTTTCTTAAATTCTTTTTCAATTTGAGAATCATTAAAAATATTACTTAATAATTGTTTTATTTGCGGATTTTCAATTGAAGCAAGAATATTCTTTAGTTTCAAATACAACTCTTCAATATTTTTTTTAGCAGCCTTGATAAAATCTTCTTGATTGTATTGTTCAGGTTCTAAAACTTGCAACAATGTTTCTTCATTTCCAGTCAATTGTAATTTATCATTATAGACTGTTATTCTTCCCTGTACTCTTATTACTGAATCAGACTTTATCTTTGAATAAATTTCTTTTAATAGAGTATCATCTTCACTGCCCCAAAAATTATATTCTAAAGTTTTCCCAGTATTATCTGACAATATTAATTGAAAATAAGAACCAGACTTATTCTTGTAAGGCATTATGCTTTTTTTTATTTTAACTACAAAAATGTCATCTACATGATTTCCGTCTTTTAGGTCTGAAATTAGCTGTTTTTTTACAAATTTTTCCATACATCCGGAAAAACTTCATTTGTATTTAAATATTGCTGAAAAATTAACCTAAGACCCTACCTAACAATCTTGTAAACCAAGAATTTTTAGCAGTTTGCCTAATACATTCCCCTTTAAAACAAACAAAACTTTCAGGGCAAGAAATATAATCAGACATGCACATATCCCTAGAACATGCACCGGAATTATTAGAATATTCACATGTACTGTTACAGTACCATTCTTGCAACATACCGCTCTTCATGCAAGCATCTTCATTAATAACTTCTGTACCATCATAACATAAAGATTTTTCATAAATATTTATCCCATTATCTTTATCTACACATTGGACTAAAGGTTGCTCATTTGTTTCATTTCTTGGTCCTGTTACAACAATCCAGGCATCAGTTGTAAATCTCTGGTTTTCTCCAGCCATTATTGCAAAACCTTCTTCACAAATATTTGAAGAAATATGGATTACGTTTTCACAATCTAATGTAGAATCAGCATAAACTAAATCATTGCTACATTCCTCAAACTCTATTCTGACATCCTGCGGCAAACTTAATCTTATTGAATCAGACTGCGCATAAGTTCTTGGCTTAAGTATTATTACACCAGTACTAGTTATAATGTCATCATAAGATTCACCATTACCTATAACATCACCTTCAAAAATTTCTAATTCCTGGGCTTCTGCAACTCCTTTAAGATTTCCTAAGCTTTGAAGCTGATTATTTTCAATTTTCCAATAACTATGTATCCTTACATACTTTTGATCTAATAATGTTCTTAATGATAACCATAAAGCATCTTCAAAAACTAAGATATTACCCATTCTACTAAAAATTAAATTAAAATTGTCATTAGTTCCCTGAATCCTTAAAAGATTATTAGCTTCACCTTCAAATTCACCTAATAACTTAGGAAGCTGTGTACCTTTTAAATCCCTGTAAAATACTTTTATTTTGGGATTTACAGGCTGATTATAAATATCTTGTCCAATCATAATATTTGCCTTAACCATATCTGAAGGGATTAATAGCTTAATGCTGTCTGAAGATGAAGATAACTTTGGATTCTCAATAATTATCCCATAAGCAGTCCTATGATCTTCATCTTTTGTTCCTATAAATGTTTCAAACCATTTTCCTCCTGGAATCCATGCAAATTCCTCACGCTCTTCTGTGGCTCTTAAATCACCTAAAGCAAAGAAATGCTTTTCTGCATCTAACCCAAAATTCATTCTTAGGCTTTCATAACTGCCATACAACTCTTCAGGAATATCTGAACGGACTTGTAGTAAAAAATTAATATCTGTAGAGGAAGCTGATGAAACTCCTAACTTAATGTTATCTTCAACAGTGTTAATATAATTAAATTTAAATAAACTTTGGTCAGAAATTAAATCTTGATTAAATGAATCTAAAGCTTGTTGATTTGCTAAATTAATAGCACCAAAAAACTTGGCTTTTCTTAGAGATTCTGTTGTTTTATAAAATACATTCAACCACAAATCGTTATCTAAACCAACATTATTGCAAGCTTTATCATCCAAAACAAGCCACATTTCTGAAGCTTGAGTGCTTAAAGAAACATTAAGAATTATTCCTTCTGATTCAATAAATGGCTCTAAATCTAATCCATCTGTTTGAGTTGTAGTTAAATGAATTGCTGGTACACTAGAATCTATATCCATATTTGAACAACCTGCATCAGATAAATCTGCATCTGTATTAAATTCCATAATGAAATCCTTATACTCATCTTCAGGAATAGTCAAACTATCTAAACAAATTGATAAAAAATTATTAGGCAAGTCTAAACATTGTCCTGTCCCAGGAGAATCATCAGTATCATCATTTAAAGCCATATCATTTTCTATTCTTAAAATTAAATTATCATTAGCATCATTACAATCTGCATACATAGAAGTTCCATTTTGCGCTAAATTCCTTATATCCCATACCCAATTTGGATCATTCAAATCTTCTCCAATAAAAGCATCTCCATCTCGATAAGTTTGAATAATATTCTCTCCTGCAATAAATGCGGCAGAAGATTCCTCTAATTCAGTCCTACTAATAACATATAACATATAAACATCTATCCCTTCAATAGTAATCGTTGAACCAACAGATATAGATTGACTAACTCCATCAACACTTATTTGAGCACTATTTGAACCTACATTTTCTAAAGTTACAGTTTTACCCAAAACTTCAACAGAATCTCCAGCATTTAATAAATATTCAACACCACCTAAATTACTAAATTGATTATCTTGTACATCAAATATTTTTAAATTATAACCTAAAAAATCAATAATTAAAGGATCTGAAATTGTTGCAGTTGTCAAATCAATAAATTCATCAAATTTGTAAGCTAATTTTAAAACATCTTTATTCATTTCAAAAAAAACATCTCTATGATAATCATCATCACTCATCAAACTTGTTGCAATATAAGGTTCGGAATAAGCACTACATAATTGAAGTTCTTCTGAAGTATCATATTCTGTTCCTTGGAAATTAATGGCTCCGACAAACAATGAACTGATATCATCATCTTGTATTGTTATATCAAAATAATTATTATTAGTAAAACCTTGACCCAAAGGAACTTGATTTTGAAGAGAGGTACTGGCTATAACTTGTTTTTCTGTCTTAACATTTTCAATCTTTTTCAATTGTGAAAGAATGTTGGCGGTTGCAAAAGTGCTGAAGATTATAATAAATAATATTGTAAAAATCAAGATTCTTGTTTTTTTCATTTATTTGTACCTCTTTATTTTAATTTAAATATATCGTCAAAATTTAAATAGCTTTCTTAAAAATAGGGATAAAATTCATTTCTTAAGATTCTTTATCTGCTCTTCCAAGCTTTGCTCTATCAAATCTTCCTTTTCTTCATTTAACAGCTCTTCCCTTTCCTGCTCAATCTCATCCTGCAAACTAACTTGTTCTTGAGCCTTAAATTCTTCCATAGTCATAGGAACAGCAGGTAAGATAAACATTTCCTCATTAACTTTCAAGGTATAGCTTGTAGCTTCCATACTCATCAAGCTGCCAGAAGATAAAAGCAAAGGCACTCCTTCAATAGAAAAACATTCTCTCATTTTAATGCCCAACATTTCAGGCATCTTAATTGTAAAACAATAAGTTTCAGTGTCTATAATCTTTTCTTTGCCATCATAAACGATAACATAACTTTCAGGATTATTTTCAATCTTTTTTATTAACTCAGTAACACTTTCTAGTTTCTTATCTTCCAGCTTGATACAAACCCAATCATTTTGCAATGCACAGCTATAAACTTCTTTATTCAAAATATAAGTTGAAGCACTTCTATCGCCTATCATTAAGTCTGTCCTTATACGATCTTCACCCATGAAATATTGTTTCATAGTATAACTTGCACCAGAAGCAGTAACTTCATAATCAGCTATGTACTCCAAATCAGCTTTATCTACAAATTGCTTAAATTGAACTAAGGTTCCAGAATTAGTTCTTTCAATAGTACCACAACCTGATAAAAACAATAATAAAACTAACAATATCAACATCCTTTTCATAAGAATAATAATTCTGTTAAGTTATTTAAATTTAATGCTTATTCTATGTATTTTTTCAAATTATTTTCCAACTCTTTTTTATCTGGAAGATAAAGCTTGTATTTTGAAACGAATAGTTTGTTTGATATTCCGCCCAATGCAAACTCCATGCTGATGTCATTTTTTCTTGCTGATAAGATTATGCCTATTGGTTCATTATCTTTTTCAGTATTTTCTTCTTTTTTGAAATAATTTAAGTAAAGATTCATTTGCCCTATATCTTTATGGCTGGCTTCTCCAATTTTTAAGTCAAACAGCACAAAACATTTCAAAATTCTATGATAGAAAACTAAATCAACATAAAAATGCTTATTTCCTAAACTAATTCTAAATTGTCTTGCAACAAATGTAAATCCTTTTCCTAACTCTAATAAAAACATTTGCAGATTATCTATTAAATTTTGTTCTAATCCCTTTTCAGTTAATTTATGGCTTTGAGGAATTTTAAGAAATTCAAGAATATATGGATCTCTTACCAAATCCTTGGGATTTTTAATAACTTCTCCTATTTTGGATAATTCCATAATTCCTTCTTTATCTTTGCTTAATGCTAATCTTTGAAATAAAGCAGAGTTAATTTGCCTTCTTAATTGCCTTACACTCCATTTTTCATTTATACACTGATTTTCGTGACGTCCTCCACGCACTAAACAGGCTGTCCGACATTAGCTTATGAAAGAGTTAATTTTTAAAAAACCTATCGCTTTTTCATATATAATAAGTCAACTAAACTAAGAACTAAATTTATATAGGAAAATTACTAAAAACACTAAGGTTCATTTATATAAGGCTTATTACATATGCTTTTTCCACTATGTTATTTATTTTGTTATTTTTCTTTTGTATAATTATCCATATCTTCTTCAAGTTATGTGCAGTACAAACTAAATTAAACTCATTTTTTACTGTTTTTAATTTTCTTGTTAGAAAATCTCTAAATCCAAGATTTTCTTTGTAATGTCCTATTACTGGTTCTACTACTTGTTTTCTTTCTTTGTATATTTCTTTTGCTTTTTGTGTCTGCATTTTCTCTGCCATTTCTATTCTTTCTTTTTCAAAAGGAATTTTTTTTATTTCTCTGATTCTATCTTTTCTTTTAGTGCATTCTTTATTAAATAAACATTCTTTGCAATTCATACCTTTGTATATTTTTATATTTTTATTTTTTATTTTGTCATAAGATTCATAATTGAATTTTAGTTTTTGTCCTTCTGGACAAAGATATTTATCTTCCTTTTTTAGATATTTAAAATTTCTTTTGTCAAATTTAGTTATATCTACCTTTTTTCCTTTTGCTTTTTGAGATTCTTCTTGATTAGGTATATATCCATCAAATTTTTTCTTATTTAAGTAATCTATATTTTCTCCACTATAGTATCCATTGTCAATAGTGACTTTTATTCCTTTTTTTAGTTTGCCACAGTTTTCTTCTGTTTGTTTTATCTGTGGTTGAAGTTGATTATTATCGAAGCTTTCCTTGCATACATCATTAGCTACAATTATCCCCATTTTATGATCTGTTGTAATCTGAGAGTTATAGGATAGTTCAATCCTGCCTTTCTTATTTTTCATGAATCTTGCTTCAGAATCTGTTAGACTAACTTTTTCAAGTTTATTATTTTCTAATTCTTTTTTTGCTTCTTTAATTGTATATTTTATTTCAGAAACTCTATCATGATTATCCTTTTTAATCTGTTTGTAATATTTGGCAATTAAGGACTTTATTTTTTTCTTATCTGTTTCTTTGAGTTGGTCATAGCCTCTGCAATCCTTGAAATGTTTATCTTCAACCCTATCAATTTCAATGCCTTCTTTTAGCTCATGACTAACATATTGTTCAATAACTTCCAGCTGTACTTTTGTAATACTACTATTATTTGCAGCACAGGCTTTTAGTTTAGAACCATCTATACTTAACTGTTCGAGACCGATAGCACCTAATTCTTTAGCAGTGCTAATGGTTATCTTAAAAATATCCTTAAGCAAATCACTATTGTCTTTTCTAAAATCGCTAATGGTTCTAAAATTAGGAGTTAATTTTTCAGCCAAATACATAAAAACAACATTCTCTTGTATATTTCGAGCTATAGCCCGCGATGATCTAATTCTATCAAGCATTGATTGAACCAAAATCTTACAGATTATTCTAGGATGATAAGCAGGATGACCGGCACCAGAATACTTAATCTCAAAATTTGAAAAATCAAGTTTATCAACAACTTTTTCTACTAAAAAACAGATATGATCCTTTGGAATCATATCTTTGATATTTGGTGGCAAAAGCCACGATTGTCCTTTTAAGGATTTAATAAATACCATTTTTATCTACCTCTTTTTCATTTTGTTTTTAGGCTCAATAGGACCAAGATAATGTTTTTTGTGTTTTATTTTATTACCAACCCTGAAGTTGGTAACTTCATATTTGTATTTGCGTCCTTTGATTATATATATTTCAATATGTGCCATCTTAATAAAGTTAAGGGCTACAAGTATATAAACACTATTGTTCTCAACTATATAGGTTAAGAATTAGTTAACGAATTATCGGACAGCCTGTTTAGTGCGTGGAGGACGTCACATTAATTATAAATGAGCCCAGAGGGATTTGAACCCTCGACCTACTGATTAAGAGTCAGTTGCGCTAGCCAGACTGCGCTATGG
>JAHIMK010000084.1 GCA_018896675.1 Nanobdellota archaeon | reverse complement strand
TGTAGAAGTGAGATCGTTTCCTTCAGGTAGCAGCTCTGCGATCCACGAGGGGATAGCATCAGGAGATCTCGATATGGGATATGTGGGATTATCATCAGCTCTGATTGCTATTACAAGGAGGCCCGTTGTGATTTTTGCAACAACAAGTGTATGTGAAGTACCGATTATCGTAGGTCTTAACAGCGGAATCAAAGACATTTCAGGATTAAAGGGCAAGAAGATTGCTGTAAGCAGGCGGGGTACCTGGTCGGACTTCATTGGCAGGGACCTATTATCGAGATATAACATAAATCCAGACAAAGATGCTGATATGGTCATGATCCCCATGCCGGAGAGACTTATTGCCATGAAAAACGGGATTATTGATGCAGCTGTAGTGTCTCCGTGGCTTGCCGTAAAGGGAAGGAGCATGGGAATTTCAAAGGTTCTGGTATTGCCCATTGAAAAGTTTTGGCCCCAAACTCCTGGCATTGTATACATAGCAAGGAATGAGTTGGTAAAAAACCGAAAATACGATGTAAAGAAGATCGCACAAGCCCTAAAAAGATCAGTCGATTATATAAACCAAAACCATAAGGAAACAGCTGAAATTGTGAGCCAAAAGATTGGACTTTCGCCAGAGCTGGCTCTGGAAGTTGTTAAGAGCATCTTGTGGTTTTCTGATCTAAGGAAAGATAAAATCAGAATGGTTGCTGATGCCTTGTATAAGTCAGGGTGTTTGACTAAATTCCCGGATATTGATAGCGGCGTTGTTCCTCTATCAAATTAAGTACAAGTAAGCGGTCACTGGATTATAAAATGGAACATGTTACTATCGGGTTATCCGCTATAATTACAAAGGACAATAAATTGATAAAAAAGTTCTTATATGGGTTAATCCCTTTCATTTTATTATTGGTTGGATGGTGGGCCATATCTTTAAGGCTAGAGAGTTACCTGCTCCCTTCACCAGACACTGTAATAGATGCTTTTTCAAAAGCAATCTGTACAGGAGAGCTTCTGCGCCATACTGTATCGAGTATGGTCAAGATTGCGGGAGGATATCTTTTAGCCCTTTTATTTGCCATTCCTTTAGGGATAATGATCGGGTTATGGCAGCGGGCACATGACATGCTGAACCCGCTGGTGCAGATGGCCAGGTTTGTTCCTTCCATAGCACTGATACCAATAATTGTGCTCTGGTTTGGCATCGGATATCAAGCGGCCACAGTAATTATTTTTTGGGGCGCCTTTTCTCCTGTGTTGATTAGCACCATTAGCGGCGTGGAGGGGGTGGAGATAGAATATGTTGACTTTGCCCTTACCCACGGAGCCCAAAGGAGACACCTGCTAACGAAAGTAATCATTCCAGCAGCTCTCCCTGATATCTTCGTTGGTATGAGACTTGGATTAAGTTATGCGTGGAGGGCAATGATTGCTGCGGAGATGTTGGCATCAAAATTCGGACTTGGTTATCTTATTATGGATGCCCGCTGGCTGATGCAGACCGAGCGAGTAATTATGGGAATAATTACAATAGGGTTCATAGGCCTATTGCTTGATTTCTCATTCAGAAGCGCCGAAGAAAGCATGCTTAAGTGGCGAAAGGGAATGGTATTAAAATGAAGCCTAAGCTGGAACTACGTGATATTACTAAAATGTTTGCCTCAGATAATGAAAGGCCGCTAATCGCTTTGAATGATATAAACCTCTCCATTAACGAATCAGATGTTGTCGTAATTATCGGCCCCAGTGGATGTGGAAAGACCACACTACTAAAGATAATTGCGGGACTGGAGAATTCATACAAAGGAGAAGTTATTCTTGAGGGTAAATCAGTCAAGGCCCCCGGGCCAGACAGGTGCATGGTTTCCCAGATGGCAACGCTTTTACCCTGGAGAACCGTTATTCAAAATGTGGAATTTAGTAAGGAGTTGTTGGGCATACCCAAAGCAGACAGAAAAAAAGAGTCTCTTGAATACCTGAAACTGGTCGGCCTTGAACAATTTGCTTTTTCCTATCCTTTTGAATTGTCAGGCGGTATGCGACAGCGTGCAGCCCTGGCTGCGGCCCTGATGAGTGATCCCGAGATCATACTTCTTGATGAACCCTTTGGCGCACTGGATGCTCAAACAAGAAAGGATATGCAAGAGGAATTGCTAAGGTTATTGCAACGAACTAAAAAGACTGCATTACTGGTGACACATTCTATAGAAGAAGCAATCTGGCTATCAGATCGGATTGTAATTATTACTGCCAGGCCGGGAAGAGTAAAAGAAGTTGTTCAAGTAAATCTTCCTCATCCAAGAAACAGAACGTCCTCGGAGTTTATTGAGATTAGAAAAGTAATCTCTGAGATGATCGAGGAAGAAGTAAAGTTAACCAAGAGAAATCATGTTTAATCTTCTCGATAAACTGAATGATGACAGGATAAGAGAGATTGATCGGAGTGATAGGATGGTCATATAGGAAAATTATCTATATCAAGTTATAATGGTTAGAATTATCAATTGGGCTATTCTATGGATTTACACGAGTATTATTCAATTTTTAAAGAAAGTCACTTTTTTGTACAAACAGAGAGGAGGATCAAAATGACAAAATCGAAGCGGTTGGATATTTCCCTCAGTAACTGTTGCCAACTTAGGTGCCCGAAATGTCCGTCAGGGAGAAGAGGTTTTTCTCTGGCGGATGAGAATGAATATATGAAGTTCGAGGATTTTCGGAGCCTATTGGACGGTAATCCCCAAATTAAGGAAGTCTTGACCAATTGCAGGGGTGAGATGTTTCTGAATCCAGACCTGCTCCAGATCATGGAATATGCATTCAAAAAAGGGGTTGCTATGGGAAATTCCTGTGGAGTCAATCTCAACAACGTAAATGAGGGCGTATTGGAAGGACTTGTCAAATATCGTTTTCGTTTGCTTTTGTGCTCTCTTGACGGTGCATCACCTGAAACATACAGTACTTACCGAATCGGAGGTGATTTCAACAAAGTAATCGAACATATCAGAACAATAAATCATTTCAAAAAGACATATAAGTCCGAGTATCCGAAACTCATATGGCAATTTATAGTTTTCGGTTACAATGAACATGAAATCGACGCTGCAAAAGAAATGGCCAGAGAGTTGAACATGGAGTTTTCCCCCAAGATGCAGACGAATCCAGGTCAAGCCTTTTCGTCGATTCGAAACAGGGAAATGGTGATGAAGAAAACCGGATGGTCAGTAACTACAAGGGAAGAATTCGCCGAAAAGACCGGAAGTGAATACATAAGATCTGTCTGCCATAGCTTGTGGCTCGGCCCACGTGTAGATTGGGACGGCACGATTACCGGATGCGGATGTTTCAGGAAGAATCAGGGAGCATTCGGAGGAAATGCCTTAGTTGATGGGTATCTGTCCGCCATCACGCATGAAAAAATTGAATACGCCAAAAAGATGTTGTTAGGTCAGGAAAAACCTAAAGACAACATACCCTGCACTACGTGCCAGCTATATTTGGATATGAGAAATTCAAAGAATTTTCTTACGTTGAAGGAGATATTCCAGTCTCCTCTTCCCGAATACAAGTGGATGCCTTTTTCATGTAAAATGACATTTTTGGAATGAAGAAATTCAGAACATGGCTTTAGAAAAGAAAATAACTCATGGACTGCTCAAGGCAAGAAGAAGGGGCCGGGACAGCATTGTCTGTGATTCCACCCACCGACAAGTTGGCCTTGAAAGGCGGGGACTGCCTATGATCCTCAAGTTGGCGGCAAACACTCCATCATCCGGACTCAAGTCGCTCGGCGCCGCCGATTCGATAATAGTCATCGTCTACCTGCTCCTATCGCTGGTGCCCTGGGGATAGGGGTAGAGAGAATGGGAGAGTTATCTTATAACGCAAGGCCAGCAATAATCAGCAGTATGTGCACCGTGTTTGCGGAATCCGAGGTCATAAGCCTTCTTAATGAAGGTGTTAATAGAGAGGAGATACTTTCAGGAGTGCATCAATCAATAGCAAAGAGGGTAAGCACCTTTGTCAGGCAATTAAATATTGAAGAAAAGATAACCTTTTGCGGCGGAGTAGCCAAGAACTGCTGTGTCACGAGGGCATTAGAGGAGGAACTTAATAGTTCAATTCTTTCTCCTCCAGAACCTCAGATCAGCGGTGCGGTTGGAGCGGCTATCATTGCCTATGAACAAGTTCTTAATACAGCCTGTCCCCGGAGAAAACCGTGACTGCTATAAAATGTGTGGTAAAGCTTTGATACTCCTCGAAGGCAATAGAGGTAATGCAACAATGAAAATGGTTTTTCGAATACAGGAGAATTCATAAATGCGATTTGCAGGCATTGACATCGGTTCCCGTACCATCGAACTGGTGGTGTTGAAGGACCGTGAAATTATCGAAATAAAGCAGGCCGATTCCGGGTTTGATCCAATAGCGCGTGCCAAGGAACTTCTTGAGGGCGTGGAACATGACCACATCATAGCAACAGGCTACGGCCGGCATCTCTTTGAGCTCTTATTTGATGCGCCTACGGTCACGGAGATCAAGGCATATGCTGTGGGCGCAAGGGCTTTGTTTCCTGAAGTTCGAACAATACTTGACATCGGCGGGCAGGATTCCAAGGCCATTTCAGTCAATGATTACGGAAAGGTAATCAAGTTTGAGATGAACGACCGCTGTGCTGCAGGAACGGGAAAATTTCTGGAAATCATGGCCCAGGCCCTTGGTTACAGCCTGGATCAATTTGGAGATGAGTCGCTTAAGGCCGAAAAAGAGATCCAGATTAGCAGTATGTGCACCGTGTTTGCGGAATCCGAGGTTACATCCCTGGTGGCTAAGGGAGAAGCCCGCCAGGACATAGCA
>JAHIMK010000078.1 GCA_018896675.1 Nanobdellota archaeon | reverse complement strand
GCCAGGTCGGGTTGGAACTGGCGGTTGGGGCTTATGTTTACCTGCCGCCCAACATTGCCGGCTACGTCGGCGCGGACCATGTATCCATGCTGCTCGGCGCGGGGCTGCAGGATACAACCCAGACAAGCGTGGCGCTGGATATCGGCACGAACACCGAGATCAGCCTGTTTCACGCCGGGAAACACTATTCCTGTTCGTGCGCTTCCGGCCCGGCCTTCGAAGGCGCGCACATCGCGGATGGGATGCGCGCCGCGCCGGGCGCGATCGAGCGCGTCCGCATCGAAGGCGGCGAGGTCAAAGTCCACACCATCGGCGGAGGGACAGCGGTCGGCATTTGCGGTTCGGGCATCCTCGACGTGGTAGCCGAATTGCTCGAAGCGGGCTTGCTGGATAAGCGCGGCGTGCTAAAAGGGAATCATCCCAACTTGCGCATAGCCAGTAATGGAACAGAATTTATTCTAATGCCGGCTGAAAAGAGCAGCATTGAACGCGAGATCAAGGTCACTCGCCAGGATGTGAACGAGATCCAACTCGCCAAAGGCGCCATCCGGGCGGGAATTGAGATTTTGCTCAAAGAGGCTGACATCGAAGATCAGGACATCGAATTATTCGTTGTCGCCGGCGCGTTTGGCACCTATCTCGATCTGGAGAGCGCCATCCGTATTGGCATGTTCCCCGACCTGCCGCGTGCGTGCTTCGAGCAGGTGGGCAATGCGGCCGGCAGTGGGGCGCGCAAGCTGCTCGTCTCGAAGCAGCAGCGCAGGTTAGCCGATGAGATCGCCCGTGAAGTGGATTACGTCGAATTGGCCGTACATCCCGACTTCATGAAGGTCTACGTCAAGGCGTTGGCGTTTGGCTGATGTCATTCCCTTTCGGGGACGATGTGCTGCGAGCGGCAGGCAGAAAGCGAACCCTAGCTCGACTTAACCATCTCAATTTGTGGAACCTGAAGCCAAGATGTTATGGAACAACCATAAAGTGATTGGTCAGAGTATATAGGATGTAATTTTCCCAAAGATCTATCATATCTTGGCCCCTATTCCTACCATAGTCATGGCTAGAAAACGTTTGTAATATTACGCGACCATCCATGCAAGAAGTTATCAGACCATAATTGCGCTTCGCGTCTCGGGCATGGCTAGCTAATATTACGGCTTTAGAACCCTCGGTTATATTGATAAAATCGCCTGCATCTCCCGGCCAACAAATTGGTAGTGATGCTCTAAAACTATTGACCTGGTTGGGAGTATTAAAAACTGGACTATCCGGCTCAACCCAATACATTTCATATTCGACAGGATTGGCATTGAAGGGTCTTTCCCAATTTTTTTGAACTTCTATACCACATTTTTCCAGAAACGGACTGATTTTACCTCGGCTGATCTTATCCAAATACCAAACCTCTGCAATCAAGGCAACATTTTTATCAACTTGGTCTGTAATCAAAGTCCAGTAGTCTCCACTTATCCCCCCCCGAACCTCAGCTGAAACGATAATAAGATCCCACTGCGTATCAGACATCAGATAGTTTAAGAAGGTTCCCATAGCATCGGCAACATATTGCTGATGTCCTCCGAATGATTCAAGGGCCTTTCGAACGTATGGCAACATCCCAGGATACCCTGCAACATCTTCATAAATCAGCATGTTTGAAGTTTCAATCCTCTTTCGAATATCTTCAGCAGACGGGGTTGGATTTTCGGTGGGTTGGATCTCAATTGTTGGAGGTATTGTTGTTGGGGGTATTGTTGGTAAAAGCACTGGCGTAGGTTGACTATTACTTACCGCCGTGAGGGTCATTGCTAAAGCGGTTTGGGTCGGACCAATATCAGTAGTTGGATTGGATGTTGGTATGGGAAGTTTGCACGCAATAATGACGAGTAACAATGCTAGAAATGCAGCAAGTAATCCAAAGCGGTTTTTCATTGTTTCCTCCTGGTATCCCAATATGGTTCTGTAAGAAGGTATTTTAGTATATTGCTAGTATCGCGCGAATCATTTCTAGAGTCAATAACCTTTCACTACAATTTTCCACTAATACAAACAGTCGTAAGAACAAATTTCTCGACACAAATGTGTAAAGCTTCTCATGGGGGTGGTATACTCCCTGTCATCCCTTTTTCAGGAGACTCTGATGGCTCAATCATTCCTGGAACGCTTGCAAGCCGGTGAAACCCTGGTCGCGGATGGCGCAACCGGAACGAACCTCCAGAAGGTCGGGTTGAAAGCTGGTATGCCCCCCGAGGTATGGGTGATGGAGCAGCCGGAGAAGATCCTGGCGCTCGAAAAAGCCTTTGTCGAGGCCGGCTCGGACATCATCCTGACCTGTACCTTCGGTGGCACGCGCCTGCGCCTGAAGGGTTCACCTTATGCCAACCGCGTGACGGAAGTCAACCAGCGCGCGGTCGAGATAGCCCGCCAGGCGACGCAGGCGCGTCCGGACGTGCTGGTGGCCGGTTCGATGGGCCCGGTCGGTGGTTTGCTCAAGCCTTATGGCCGGCTGACTCTCGAAGAAGTGAAGGCAGCTTATCTGGAGCAGGCGCGTGCCCTGACCGGGGCTGGCGTGGACCTGCTGGTGATCGAAACGCAATTCTCGCTCGAGGAGGCCAGGGTCGCACTTGAAGCCGCGCGCCAGGTTG
>JAHIMK010000072.1 GCA_018896675.1 Nanobdellota archaeon | reverse complement strand
CTTACAAGAAGATGAAGAAACAGGAGAATGTGTAAGACGAACCACACTTTATTCATTAATTGGAGTAAAGCAGAACCTCAATATGACAATACTTTATAATGGAGGTCATGTCCTTTCTAGGTTAAGAATTGGAAAAAGATTGTTAGATATTGAAAATACGCCTGAACAAGGCTTGAATGGATTTGACATATTTGCACAAGGAAGCCATCGTATGGTCTATGAAGGCTTAAAAGAAGGAAGCTTGATTGATCTTATCGGTTTAACGTATAAAAATCGTGGTCTTATTGAATTTGAAAAAGGACAGTGGGCAAAAGCTATTACTCATTATGATAAGGCTATTCAAATATTTCCACATTATGCTTCAACATATGTTTGTAGGGGCGAGGCTAAAGAAAAGATAGGAAGGATTCAAAGAGCAATAAAAGATTATGATAAGGCAATAGAAATAGATTCACAAAACATTACAGCATATGAAAATCGCGGAAAAGCTAAGCTAAAGATAAAAGATGAAGAAGGTGCTGAAGAAGACCTTAAAATATCTAGTCACCTATTAGGCGCCCTAATGAATAGGCGGCGTTATTATAGTTATTAATTTTAATTATTTCTAAGATGTGAAAACAATTCAATTCTAAAGAAAAATACAAAATTTCCAAGAAAAATTTATAAACAACTAGTTTAACGCGTAGATTGGCGATTAATGTTTGTCTTTTTTTGGGCAAACCTTAATCTTTTTTCTTTCGTAACGTTTAAAAACAATAATTAATTCCAAACTAAAATGGAAAAAAATAAACAATTAATAACTTCAGACATGCCAATCGGCGAAGTTGTAGAAAAGTGGCCTAATACAGCAGAAGTATTTGCTAAACATGGAATGCATTGTGTTGGCTGTGCAATAGCTTCATTTGAAAGCATACAACAAGGAGCTGAAGCTCATGGTATGGACTTAGGCAAGCTTATGAAAGATCTTAATGAAGTTGCTAAAAAGAAAGGAGGAAAGTAAATGGCAAAGTTAGTTGTAGATGAAGAAAAATGTATTGGCTGCGGAGCATGTACTTCAGAAGCTCCAGAACTATTTGAATTAATCGAAACAGATTCAGGTTACAAGGCTAAAGTAAAAAAAGAACAAGTTAAAGGTAAAGAAATTGAACAAGCCCAAGCAGCAATAAATGTATGCCCTGTTGATGTAATAAGCTTAGAATAAATCTCTTATTTTTATTTTTTTCAAAAAGATTTATATTCTTTAGTTTAATTATTCTTATTTATGAGCAAGTGGAGAAAATCTTTAGTCTATGGATTGTCTGTATTAAGTCTTTTAGGTTCTTGTGAATTTTTAGGAAAGTTATATCGAGAACAAAAGGTAATGGTGGGAGAAAGTAATTTTGAAGGATATTTTAACAAGTCCAAAGAATTTACAGAGCCAGAGATAAAAAAAGAGTTTAAAAGTTTAGAAGCTGTAATTTCCGACTTTGACACAACAAAAACAAATATCACAACAACTATTTTTGTTCATAAAGATTTGAAATATTTTTATGATGATGTTAACAATCCAGATGATGATTCATTATGGATAGAAAGAATTAAGGATGCATTGCTTGGATTCCATATATATGAAGAATTAGGATTTAATTTTGCAATTCAAGAAGTTAAATTAGTAGATTTTTATTATCCAACAGAAATTATTATTGAAAATAGTTTAGAACTAAGAAAAGAAATAAGAAAAATTGGTTCTGATTTTTTAAAAGATAATAACATTAATTCTATGTTCAACATATTTTTACTGCCACCTACTAGCAGGACTGAATTTGGATTTGCAATTTTATCAGGAAATTTTACTTTTATTTATATGAATAATAGCAAAATTATTAACCAAAAAGTATTGGCTCATGAAATAGGTCATTTATTTGGTTTGACTCATGCAAACAAGTTTAATAAATTTGAAAATCCATCTGACAATATCTCAATCACTAATCAATTATTGGATCCTTTCTTATTATTTGGTCATGATGTTATGATTCAAGGATTCTTCTGTCCTGGCTATAAATTGAGTGAAAAAGACAAAGAATTCCTTAAATTTATTAAAAAAACTTTTAAATAAGACCTTCAAATTCATTACTTTTAAATACTTATTGTTTATAATATCCTAAATAATGTCAAAACAAGCATTTGAATTGGTTATACATGCAAGAGCAGGCCAAGGAGCTAAAAGTGCGGCCCAGTTTTTAGCAGAAGCAGCTATCTTAAAAGGCTTGTATATCCAATCATGGCCCAATTATGGTGCTGAAAGAAGTGGTGCACCAATGATGGCATTTACAAGAATTTCTAAAAATCCTATTCAAACACATGAACCAATAAAAGAAGCTGACGTGATGTTAATCTTAGATCCTACACTTTATGGTATTGTTGATTTAAGCACATTAAGTAAGAATGGAATCTTAATTGGAAATTCTTGCGATTTAAGTTTTATAAAATCCAAAACAAATTTTAAAGGAAAAATTAAGGCAATTAATGGTACAGAAATTTCAATGAAACATCTGGGCAGAGATTTTCCAAACATGCCTTTGTTAGGAGCATTAGTTGGAATTACAAAAATAGTTGATATTAACAATTTATTACACGTTGTAAGAAAATATTTTCAAAATAAGTTGGGTGAAGAAATGACCAAACAAAATTTGAAAGCAGTTAAGGAGGGTTATGAAACAGCAAAATAATAAGTTGGAAAAAGGAGCTGTTGTGAAAGGCGGAACTTCAGTTACAAATAAGACTGGCAGTTGGCGTTCTTTAAAACCTGTTTGGGATAAAAAGAAATGTATCAATTGTATGCTTTGTCCAATTTATTGTCCTGAAAATTGTATACCTGTAAAAAAAGGATTAAGATTAGAAACAGATTTTGATTTTTGTAAGGGTTGCGGAATTTGTGCACAAGTTTGCCCTGTTAAATGTATTAAAATGGAAAGAGAGGTGTGCAAATGAAGTTAAGACCTTTGACTGGAGCGCATGCCGTATCAGAAGCTATGCGTCAGATTAATCCAGACGTAGTTCCAGTTTATCCAGTAACTCCTCAATCTCCTATTGCTGAAGGGTTTGCGCAATTTAAGGCAGACGGCAGAGTTGATTCAGAATTAGTTTTAGCAGAGTCAGAACATTCTGTAATGAGTATTGCAATAGGTGCTTCAGCAGCAGGTGCAAGAGTAATGACTGCTACTGCATCACAAGGATTAGCTTTAATGTGGGAATTGTTACCTGCAGCAGCTGGAATGAGATTGCCTATAACCATGAACATTGCAAACAGGGCTTTGTCTGCTCCATTAAACATACATTGTGATCATTCAGACAGCATGGGTGCAAAAGATCAATCATGGATACAAATGTATGCTGAAAATCCTCAAGAAGTTTATGACATGACATTGTTAGCAATGAAGTTAGCAGAGTTAGCTAGTTTACCAGCAATGGTAATGCAAGACGGCTTTATTACATCACACTGTGTTGAAGCTGTTGAAATATTGGACGATAAAAAAGTTAAAAGTTTTCTTGGTAGAAGAAAAGCTACATTCCCTTTACTAGATACAGTTAATCCAGTAACTTACGGTGCAATGCAATTACCAGATTCATTCTTTGAAACTAAGTTACAACAAATTGAAGCTATGAATGAAGTTAACAAACAATATCCTTTAGTTGCTAAGATGTTAACCAAGTTGACTAAAAGAAATTATGATATTTTAGAGAAGTATAAATTAAATGGAGCAGATGCTGTTATTGTTACTACAAGTTCTACTTCAGGAATTGTAAAATCTGCTGTAGATAATTTAAGAAAGAAAGGTAAAAAAGTTGGAATGATTAAGTTAAGATTGTTTAGACCTTTCCCATACCAAGAGTTAGCTAAAGCTTTAGAAAAAGTTAAGGCCGTTTCAGTATTAGACAGAGCAGTTGCTTACGGAGCAAATGCACCTTTGTACGCAGAACTATTACAATCATTATATTCATCTAATAAAAAACCTAAAGCACAAAGTTGTGTATTTGGTTTAGGTGGAAGAGATATATTTGAAGAACAAGTTGAAAAAGTTTTTACAGAATTATTATCTGG
>JAHIMK010000008.1 GCA_018896675.1 Nanobdellota archaeon | reverse complement strand
GCCTTAAACGGCGCTACCGCAGGAAGTGCGGTAAGTAACGCTTTGGGAGATGAAAGGTTGCTTTCGTCAATGAACCAAGAACTCTCTTTGCATTCAATCTAATGGATGCCCCACAGCTTGCTGTGATTGGGAGGCTTCACTGCAAGAAACCCTCTGCTTTGCTTTTGAAGTTAAAAAAACGCCTTTTTTGGCTCTTATGCAGCACTTTTTTACTTTTTTGAGCATTATACTCCATTATTTTAATTCCATGATAAGGGTCATTATAATGCTCTTTAATTGGCAATTTTCTTAATCTTTCGCTAAATACTTCACTTATTCTATCCAATCTTACTTCTTCAGGCAATATCCCCACAAATAAATTGTAATTGATGTCTTGATACATTTTTCACCTCCAATGTTCTAATTAAGAATATAGAAATTTTGGTTATAAACTCTGTGCGGCTGTATGTCAAGTGGCAAGTGGTCATTTAGTAGTTTAAGTAATTTTTTAGTGGCTTTCTTTATTTTGTTTGAATTGTTTTTGATTGATTAGTTGCTTTGTTTAGCTGAGGCAAGTGATGTTTATTTGGGATAACTTTTTGCTTTTTTACTGTAAGTGAAGTATAAAAATTAATAAAAAGCCAAAACCTCTACAACTTCTATCGAAACAAAATACCCTTACACAATAAATAATTTTTTTGCAAAACATTGGAAAACATTCAAACAAAAATATGAATTTCTTTTAAAAAGAATATATCAAATTAACAAATTAAGAACCAAAAAGATTATATGTCCAAAATGGATAATATTATTCAAATATAGATAATAAACTAAAAACAATGAAATCCTTTGTGGACAACACAAAGAAATAAATCCTAAATGTGGACAACAAACTTTGCCTCTGCTAACAAATCTATTAATTCTATTAAACGAAACAAAGCCAGAATGAAAACGGCTACAAAACCTTTAAATACTTAAAGTAAATAAAATTACCTTATGGTAAATAAAATTACTAATGCTAAAATAATCCAATTATACCTAAATGATTACAAAAGGGCTTACTACTTAAGAGAATTAGCAGATAATTTAAAAAAACCACATCAAACAATAAAACCTTATGTAGAAGAATTAGTTGAAAAACAAATCTTAATTAAAATTGAAAGAAAAAATTTAATAGAGTATAAATTAAACATAAAAGATTCAAGAGTAACAAATTATCTAGTCATAGCTGAAAAAGAAAGATTAATAGAAAGAATAGAAAAAGATGCTTTGTTTCATATGTTATTTGAAGATTTTGCACCAGAACTTAAGAACAATACTTTTGTAATATTTGGTTCAGGAGCTCATGAATTCAAAAAAGGATCTGATATTGATATTTTAATAATAGGTAAGAAAAAAATACCTAAAATTATTGAAAAATTTGAAATTGTTTCTAATAAAGAATTGCATGTAGTACAAATTCCTAATCTTAAAAGTCTTACACATTCTTTAGCAATAGAAATTCTTAGAAAACATTTAATTTTAAATAATACAGAACAAATAATCCTATTTTTCTTAGAAGTAAATCAAATTTCTTAAATCTCTGAAAAATCTTATGTTTTTTTCTAGCAATCTTTAAAAATAATATTCTGAAAGTAATTGAGATGGAAAAAATAAACTGGTGTGGAAAAATAAACAATGGCATTAAGCTTGTTCAACCAAGTGAAGTTATATCTGAAGAATACATGCGACGTTCTAGAGAAAGTTTTGAGATATTAAGATGTATCCAAAAAACTTTATCTATGATGTGGCTAGCTACAACGAAATATTATACTAGATATTTTGCAATATATGCTATAATGAGGAAATTAGGAATAAAATCAGAAATTCATAATTGTACAATTGCAGTAGCAGAATTTCTCGAAAAAGAAAACATTCTAAAACAAGGAGTAACAGATAAATTAAAAAAAGACAAAGAATTAAGGATTGAGAATCAATATTACTTAAAAGAAAATCCTGTTAATATTGACTTGGAAGAATTATCAGAGTTTTTCATACAAATCAATCAAACCTTAAAATCTTTAACAAAAAATAAAATAAAAGAAATCAGAGACAAACTAATCCTAATCTTAGAAGATTAAACTTTGCCTTTGCGAACAAATATTAATTTCCCATTAAATGAAATAAAGCCAACATTGCAACGGCTACAACAAATTTTTAAACTTTAAAAAATAATAAATTAAAATAGAAAGATTATCCAAACTAGACTTTAAATTTCTAATAATCTTATTAATAGTAATACTAATTTACAAAATAACAACCTTTCTAATAAAAAAATATTCTAAATAATATAAGTCACTTAGTAGAAATTCTAGAAATTCTGCCACCAGATTCAGTCATGAAATCCTCTTTAATTTCAATTAAGCCGGCTTCTTCTAAAGATTTAATCTTTCTATGAAATGTCCTATAGGACTTGTTTTCTTTTTCATTATAAAATTGATAAATTTCAGTACTAGTTTTATTTTCATTTTCTTTTATTAACTCTAAGATTTGCTGCTCTTCTTCACTAACTTCATGCTTTTCTTTTGAAGTAAAACTACAAACTTTTTCTATTGCTTGAGAAGCATGTTCAGCGGTTATTTTTCTTGAAGCTTTTCTTTCAGCAATGTTTCCTGCTTCCCTTAACAAAAATAAACCTAACCTGATATCTTTTTTTTCTAATGCTCTTTCTGTAATCAATTCAAAAGCTTCATCATCCCATACATTTTTAACAAAAGCATGATCTGCCCTATGTTTTAAAATTTTAAAAGTTTCTATAGCCGAGTATGGTTTAAATTCAACAGTTTCAATTACCAAGCGAGACCTTAACCTTTCATCTAAGTTAGCAAGCCAATCTTCTTCGTTGGTTATTAAGAAAAAGCATTTTCTATTCAAATCCTCCAATAATTGATAAATAACTTGCTTTGAATCCAACTTATCTACTTCATCTAAAACTATAACTGCTGCACTTTTATTAATCGTCTTTGCAACTTCTTGAAATAATTCATCTGTATTTTTGTTATGTGTCCATTTATAATTTAATTGCAAGCAAATTTCTAATAATATCTTGTGGGCACTATCCTTTTTCCAGCAGTTAATAAATATTGGTTTAGCTTTTTCATCCAATCCTTTTTCTTCCATTTCTCTTAAGACCCATTTAGTTGCAGCAGTTTTTCCAATACCTGGTTTGCCAAGAATCAACAAATTTTTTCCTAATCTTCCTACTAATAATAATTGAATGCATTCGGCCAAATACTTTTGCTGGTTTTCTCTGAATGGCAATTCTTTAGGCAAGTAATCATAATCTAAGGCCATCTCATTAGAGAAAAGCGATTCTTCTGCTGATAATATGCTACTGAATAAATCTGTCATAACGCTTGTAACGAATCTTAGCTTTTTAACGATTTCTATACTATAACCCTTAATTTTTCGGAATTATTATAATTTAGTAGTTAATTTCTGCAGAAGATTTATAAATTTAGTTTTAACCTTAAAAGATAATGTTAAATAAGTTAAAAAATCTAGGGCTAACTGGCTTAGTATCTCTTAATTTTTTTGGTTGTGGACCTTTAATTCCTGAAGGCGATAAGGTTAAAACTTATGCTGATGGAATTATTTCTGTTGAAGAAGAAGACCAAATAAGATTAGAATTTGAATCTAGTAAGGGTATTATTAGTTTTAATCCAATTGTTCAAAATTTTGTCAATGATGTTGATATTTATTTGAAAAATGAATTTTCTAGGAAAGGCTTTGAGTTAAGAGGCATTACAGAGGATTTGCATATTTACATGCCTCAAGATGAAGTGGAATTAGCACAAAAATATAAAGAGGTTTGTTTAAAGGATAAACCTAAAAATTCTAGTGCTTTTTATGGTCCTAATAATACAATTTACATTCCTAAAACTTCTAACTTTATTCTGGATGATACAATAATGCCTTATAATATAACTTTAGGAGATTTTTATTCTACCTTTTTCCATGAATTAGGGCATCATTCGAGATATGATCCAGAAGAATATTATTCAGAAGCTTTTGAGTATTATGCTTCTTTGAAACTTTATGCTCTTAATAAAAAATTAGGATTACAAGTTTTGACTAATTCTTTATGTTTTTTACCAAAAAAAGATGCAGATGATTATTTTGAAAAATATGATTATGGTTGTGTTAATTTTATAATTCAAGCTAATAAGTTTGATGGCAATTTGGAAACAAGTTTTAATCATATATTGACAACCCCCCAATTACATATGAAAAGCTATTTGAAGGATGTTTTAGATCAGTATTCGACAATGAGCTATGCTTATCTTTTTGAATTTGAAAAATTATTGTTTTCTAATGGATTTAAGAAAAGTTTTGATAAATTAAATGATAATGAATTTTTTGAAATGAGAGATTTTTTTAGAGCTTATGTGTATTATATTACATCTAGGTGGGATGAGGTTGAAGGTTATGAATATTCATATAATCTTGTAAAAGCCAGAGAATATTCAGAAGAATTTTTAGAAAAATATGAAAATCCTTATTTTCGTGGAAAATTAATTTATTGGTTAAGCAATCATTATTCTTCAGTTAAAGAAGAAGTGTTAAATGAAATAAAAGAGGTAAGATATTCTGAAAGAGAAATAGATGTGATTAGATTAAAAGAATTATTGGTGGAAAATTATGATTTGAATAATAAGATTATTGGAATGAACAAAGAATATCCCTGTGAATATAGGTTTTCAGAATGTACTAAAATTATGGCTGTTAAACGTATAAATCATATGTCTGCTTATTTTGATATATTGAGGTTTAACTTTTTTTATACTGAAATGGATATTAACCAGGATGAATTAATCAATAAAGGGATAGAATTTGTTGATAAATTTTATCCTGAAAAGGATTTTGCCTATGAACATAATGATTTGTCTTTAGCTTATATGGGTCTTTATGTTAATTATTATACTGGAATTTTGTTAAGAGATAAATTAAAATTTATTGATAATCCTATTGAATACAATGAAACTTGTGAACTAGCCAAACAATTTTTTGAATATGTTAAGTTGGGCTCTTGTGCTTATGTCTCTAGTGAAAAGAAAGAAGAATGCAAATTAGTTTTTGGAGCAGACCCTTATACAGTTGCCGAAAAAGAGCAAGATAATTTAGGAGCATGCTTCCCTATTAATCAGCCATAATTGTTGTTATTTAAGAGTAGTTACAAATAGAAAGACTTAAATATTAGTTTTCTAGTTAAATAACTACAAAAAATGATTAAATGGCTAAAATCTGGTTTATGTAAATTTGGTTTTATGTTAAGTATGTTAGGAGCTGGAACTATGAATTCCGGATGTGAATTATTGCAACCAGAAGGTCAACTAGTTAAGTGTGAAGCTGACGGTGTTATTTCTGAACAAGAAGAGCAAGACATTATTAGAATAGCTAGTAGGGAGCATAAAACTTTGGCTAAAATACAAGGTCAAGAAGTGGAGGCTTTTTTACCTGTTGGGGTTACTAAGTTTGAAGGTCCTATACAAATGTTAATAAATGATACTGATATTTTTTTTACTCAAGAATTTGAGAAGAGAGGGTTATATAGGTCAGGTATTTCTGATGATTTGCATATTTACATACCTAAAGATGATGAAGAATTTAAGGCAAAATATAAAACTACTCATGCTAATTTGTCTGATCCTTCAGAGTTTGTAAGTGCTTTTTATTCAGGTGCAAATAATACAATTTATATTCCTAAGGGTAGAAGATTTAATACTTTTTTTAATACAATGCACCATGAGATAGGGCATAGTATGCGTATTAGTGATGAAGAATTTCCTTCTATGGCTAATGAATCATACGTAACATTAAAGCTATACTTAATGAGTAAAAAATTAGGATCTAATATTCTGCAAGATATAAATCAATATTTTCCAAGAGAAAAATTAGGGGATTTTAAAAATGGTTATTTGCATAATTATCAATTGGGTGCATTAGGTTTCTTAATTAAAGCTAATGAAAATAATGGTGATTTGGAAAAAGCTGTTTATGATATTTTGAATGTTCCCAAATTAAATTTTGAAAAAGTTGTTAGAGATAAAATTGAAAATGGCTATCCAGATATGAGGGCAGCTTATATGGACCAACTTGATAAATTATTAGACAAACCTGGTTTTAAGGATTCTTTTAGAGATCTTCCTGAAAGGGATTTTTTAGAATTAACAGATTATATTAAGGCTTCAATCTATTCATTTACAACTACGATGGATTATATTGATAAAATTTCTAATTTTTATAAAATGTCTGCTGAAGAATTAAAAAAGTTTGATAATCCTGAAATTTTAGAAAAAGCTATAGAGTTATCTAGTGAATTTTTAGAAAAGCATGAAAATCCCTATTTTAGGGCAACTATTACATATGATTTAACTTACTTAAATCATTTTAAAAAATTTTCATTAATTGAAAAAATTGAAAAAGACTGGAAAATGGAAGATGTTGAAGAATATTACAATTTGTCTAAGAAAATAATTGATATAAATCAAAATTATCCTTGCGAATTTGATTATTATTCTTGTCCAAGATTTATGACAGACATTAAATATGAACAAGTTACAGCTTACTTTAATATTTTAAACTTTAATTGGATGTTAATGGATGGTAATATTACAGATTTAGATAGTTTAATTAATATTGGAGAAGATTTTGTAACTAAGTTTTATCCAACTGGTAAATTTGGTTTCTATGAAAATCTTGATATTTTTAATAGACCCAATCCTGTATCTAGATATGGTCCTTGGATTAATCAGCTTACTGCAAGTTTATATGTTTTAAAAATGGAGCAAGCTAATTCATTAGAAGAATATGTTCAATATTGTAAGAGGGCCAAAGAGCTTTATGAATACTCTAAATTAGGTTCTTGTGAAATAATTGAAGATGAGGAAAAATTTAACGATTGTAGGGAAGCCCTCTTTGCTGATTTTTATACAACTTCCCAACAAGCAATAGATAATCTTGGTTCATGTAATGAAGAATATCTTTAAACTTCAATCATTTCTTTGTTTTTCATAGCTACAAACCGTATTCCTACACCTGTTTTTAGCAAGGCTGAGATCAATGCCAAATGCTCTTTTCCAGAGCCAGAATGCATGTTTAAAGCGACATCTAATTTAAGCTTATCCTTTAGTTCATTAAAAATAGAGTCTTTTATAGCTTGAATATCTAGGTTTAAATCTAAAATTATGAAATTTACTTTCTTTTCAGCTCTAAAATTTTGGGCTCCAAAGAGGTTAGTAATTAAGTAAATATTATTCCATTCTTCTGCCTTAATTAAGTGAGAAACCTCTAACCAAGTGCCTTTTCCTGTTGAAAGCATTGCAACAAAATCTGTCATAAGGTATTTTGTATATGGTTAACTTAATAAAGGTTATTGGCTCTTTTTAGGATGATTTACATAATCCTTGTAAATATTCACTACTAAATATCCATGACAAAATAGAAACCTTTATATATAAGTAGTGCCCAATTAGTAGTAACATATTAAGGAGATTTAAAATGATTGTACCTGAAAATTTACTAAAAAAGTTGAGGCAAATATTCGATTTGAATATTTACGAAGTTAAGATATGGGCTGCTTTATTATCTAAAGGAGTTTCTTCAGCTGGTGAACTAGCTGACATAAGCGGAGTTCCTAGATCAAGAAGTTATGATGTTCTTGAAACTTTGGAAAAGAAAGGCTTTGTTGTTATGAAACTTGGTAAACCTATTAAGTATTTGGCTGTACATCCTGAAGAAGTAATTGTTAGGATTAAATCAAATATTAAAGATAAAGCTGAAGAGCATGTTAAAGAATTGAATAAAGTTAACAAGTCTGATATCTATAGTGAATTAGAATTATTGTATAAACAAGGAATTGAAAAGGTTGAACCAACAGATATGTCCGGTTTATTGAAAGGTAGAAAAAATTTAAACGATCATTTAAAGTTTATGATTAATAATGCTAAGGAATCTGTTATTTTAGTAACTACAGCTCCGGGTATTTTAAGAAAAGCTGATGCTTTAAAATCTGCTTTGAAGAAAGCTAAGGAAAGAGGAGTAAGTATAAAAATTGCAGCTCCTGTTGAAGATAAAACTAAATTAGCTGAACTTTTAAAAGTTGCAGAAGTAAGGCACTATGATGGACAAAAGGCAAGATTCGTAATTGTTGACGGAAACCAAGTTGTTTTTATGACTGCTGATGATGAAGAAGTGCATGAAGCTTACGATAGCGGTGTTTGGATTAATACAGCTTTCTTTGCAAGTGCATTCAAAGATATGTTTGAAAATACTTGGCAAGGTCTAAAAGACCTTTAATTTTTTCTTTTTGAAAATGAATAGCTTACAATTAAATGGATTGAGTTTAGATGAATTACAAGGTTTAGCAGTTCAATATTCTGAAATGAGGAGTGAATTAAAAAAACAAAATTTTGAGTATTTTAAATTTTTTAAAGAACAACCTCAAAGATTAACAGAAAATTCTCGTAATGCTCTTTTTCAAGCAAATGTGTCTATTATTAAAATTATTGATGATTGTTTGAATGAAATAAATGGAGAAATAAATCAAAAATGAGTAATGATAAAAAATCATATATAACTCCAGATGAATGGATTCATTCTGATAAAGAATCTGATGAACTATTTAAACCTGTACAAGAACCTTCAGAAGGTATTGTAGCTGCTGTTCAAGAAGCTTGTAGAAAAGCTGCTGGAATAGAAATCAAATTAGATAAGATAGGATATCAAACTGTTGTAGATGGTTTGATAAGTGATGAAGAAGCTAATAATTATTTTCCTGCTTTAGGAGATGTTCCTCAAGATGCCTTTGATAAAAAAGGTTATAAAATTGAAAAAACTTCTAAAAAAGTTATAGCTTGGAGAACTAGTGGTAAGCCAAACAGTTTTTGGACAAGATTTAAAGAGTATTTTTTAGGAAAATGAAATTAAATGATTTATTAGATTTAGAATTAAGTACAAATTCTTTAAAAGCATTATCTCAATCTAAAAGATTAGCAATGATGAATCCAGAATTAGTAGTTAGAGCATCTATTAAAATTTTAAAAGAAATTTATCCTAATCTTCCAGAAGAATATATTCAAAAAGTTAAAGAAGATTATATCAGAAATATGTCCTTTTAACTTTTAAATTTCCTTTTTCTTCGTCTAAATAGAAGTCATAATCTCCTTTATTTGGGGCATCAAACCTTATTGATTCTTGCTTGTTTTCTTTTAAATCTACGCTAATATTTAAGTCAGGAATCAAAAAACTGGTCTTTCCTTTTACATTCAGAATGATATAATCTTCATCTTTTATCTTAATCTTATCTTTATTAAGTTCATTCTCTTCTAATTCTAAATAAAAACTTTTTACTTTATCAGCATCTAAGATTCTAATTTTTACTTCAGCAGAGGTTGAAGATGTTTCTAAATTAAGTTCTTTATTTATAGGGTCTTCATAAGTTATGATTTTAGCAACTACTATTGCTGGAACTAGAAGCATTAATAATAAAATAAAATATATCTTTTTCATAATAATATAAAGAACTTAACTATATTTATTATTTTGCAATCATATTTTTTACAAAAACTTAATAAACTCGCTTTATATTTAATTTTTAAAAATCATTAAAGGAGGGATTTTTATGAAAAAATTAAAAGAGATTATTTCTGGAAGTATTTTTGGGTTAGCTTTAGCAACTGTTCCAATAAGCGGTTGTGGGCAGGAAGGTATTGAAACTATAGGCGGTTTATATCCAAGTACCTATGAAGTTACAAGGGATGAAAAAGATATAATTCCTATGAAAGATGAAATAGGTGAAATGGAAATTCCAGTAATTACCTTAAATAAAGATGAGTCTTATATTCGATTAGGCTTATTTGAGTGGCATGATTTTGAAAGAAAAGATGGTCTTATTGAGGATGTATGGACAGATTTACTAGGTTTTAACACTTTTGATATAAAAGGAAACATTGCAGATGGAAACTTGAGTCTTGATGCCTGTTATGAGTTTATTGATTTATTTTCAGGAGAGAAATTTAGTGCTTGTTGGAATATTCAGGGTTTCAAACAAATGGAATATCTGCCTCAAGAATAAGGCTTTCTTTTTTTTTATAAAATTCTCTTAGTAATTTGCTTAATTCTAAGTTTGTATGGGCTAAAGCTTCAGTATAAGTATCTATGTCTGGTAAAATTTTAAATTGGATTAAGTTGGGTTTTTCTAATTCTCTTGTATGATTCTCAGAAAAATCCATATGTATAAATTTTGGTATTTTTAATCTATTATTCATTATAGCTAAAACGTTTTTAGCACGTTCTAATTTATCTGGTTGTAAAGCGATTCTTGCTTCTATATAACGGTTTACTGAATTACCTCTTCTTAATTGTTTTTTTCTTTTTTCATTTAAGCTAGGAACAGTAAGAGAGCCATTAATTAAAAGAGAATGAGTCGGTTCAAAAGTAGGATAAGCATCTGAAAGTACCCATGCGTTTAGATATTCTAAAGGTACTATAATAAAATTTAAAGGGATTATTTCATTATCTTTACTTGTACCTTTTATTTTTCTATAAGTTTTTTCTGAAAAGTTAGGGACTATAACCTTAACATCAATGTCACCTGGATTTTTTGAGGTTAAAGAACTACCGAATATTAAGGCAGGAACATCGCCATAAAGTTCGTATACTCTCTTTTTAACTTCTGGGAATCTATCTGAAATTTCTGTTCTTAATTTTGTTTCAAATGGAACATTTTTAGTAAGTATATCTAAAGCTTTACAACTTTTTAATTTTATTTCAGTTAATGCTGAGATTGGTTCTTTTTCACAATCAACTTTACCAATTCCAAGTAATTCAAAGTAAAGGTTGACTATTCTTGATTTTGATTTTGCTAAACCAGCCATATCTTTTGGACTAGGATCTGTTGTTTTAGCTACTGGAATATCTAAAGCAACAGTGCCTGTAAATATACGTTGATTAATTTCTAACATTGTCATTTCATCTTTCATTATTTCATCTAAAGATGGTAATGTTTTTTTATAAAAACTATAAGGAGCATATTCAGTAAGAAATTCTTCTTCAAGAGGAGTATATACTAATTCTCCTGTTTTGGCTATTGATAACAAGTTTTCTCTGGTTAAGTTTTCTACAATTTCCATTTAATCCAGTAAATAATGGTTTATTTATAAGATTTTCCTAGAAATTGTTCTTTTATCATTTAGTAAGTTTTAAAAACATTTACGCTTTCTTTCACGTCATGCAGGGAATAAAGCAGCTAATAGCAACATTACATCCTTTAGAACGGAAAGTAGTACCTCATTTGAAAGAAGGCATTAGTTTGGATGAATTAGTAAAAGTTTCTAAGTTGAAAGAAATAGAAGTAATGAGGGCTTTACAATGGCTTGAAAATAAAGCGGTTATTAAAATTAATCAGGAATTAAAAGAAGTCATTAATTTAGATAAAAATGGTGTCAAATATCGTGATAATGGGTTACCTGAAAGAAGATTGTTAAAGCAGTTAAAAAAAGAAATGAAAGTTTCTGAATTAGATGTTTCTAAAGAAGAGTTAAATGTTTCTTTAGGAGTTTTAAAGAAAAAAGTTGCTATTAATTTAAGGAAAGAAGGTAATAATCTTTTAGTTTCTATTACAGATGCTGGAAAAAAATTAATTGAAAAAGATAGTTTTGAAGAAAGTTTCTTAAAACAGTTGCCTATTGAATTGCCTAAATTAGAACCTGAACAAAAATTTGCTTATGATAATTTGAAATCAAGAAAAGATTTGATTAAAACTGATTTAGTTAAATTAAGGACAGTTGCTTTGACTGATTTAGGTAAAAGTTTGTTAAAAGAGAAATTGGACTTTAAAGAAATGATTGACAAGTTAACTCCGCAAATTCTTAGAGAAGGTGGTTGGAAAGGAAAAGAGTTAAGAAATTATGATATTAAAATTAATGTTCCTAAAGTTTATGCAGGTAGGAAACAGCATTACAGGGCCTTCTTGGATACTGTTCGCAGAAAGTTTATGTCGTTAGGCTTTACAGAAATGACTGGGCCAGTAGTTGAAACAGAATTTTGGAATATGGATGCTTTGTTTATGCCACAGTTTCATTCAGCTAGAGACATACATGATGCTTATTATGTTAAAGATCCAGAATATGGAGAAGTAGATGAAAAGGTTATGTTAAAGGTTAAGGCTGCTCATGAGAATGGTTTTAATACTGGAAGCAAAGGCTGGCAATACAAGTTTGATACTGAAAGAACTAAACGTTTGATGTTAAGAACTCAGGGTACTGCTTGCAGTGCTAGAATGTTGGCTTCTAAAGATTTGCAAGTGCCTGGAAAATATTTTGGCATTACAAGGTGTTTTAGGTCTGATGTTGTTGATGCAACACATAATAGTGACTTTTATCAGACTGAGGGAATAGTTTTAGGTGAAGGTTTAAACTTTAGCCATTTGAAAGGTTTATTAAAAATGTTTGCTGAAGAGTTTGCACAGTCTGACAGCATAAAAATAAGGCCTGCTTATTTTCCGTTCACAGAGCCTTCTGCTGAACTGTTTGCTAAGCATCCTGATTTGGGTTGGATAGAGTTAGGCGGTGCTGGTGTTTTTAGGCCGGAATTAACAAAGCCGTTAGGTGTTGATGTTCCTGTAATCGCTTGGGGATTAGGAATTGACAGGTTAGGAATGTTTGCTATGGGCATTAAAGATATAAGGCAGTTGTTTAGTCATGATTTAAAATTTTTAAGAAATGCAAAGGTGGTGTGGTAAATGCCTACAATAAGTTTTTCATTAAAGGAATTGAATAAGTTAGTAGGAAAGAAAATTGTTAAGAAAGATTTGAGTCCTTTATTAGAATATGCAAAGGCAGAGTTAGATGAAGTTAATGGTGATGAAGTTTTTGCAAGTATAGGTGATACTAATTTACCATATCTTTGGAGTGTAGAAGGAATTGCAATTTTGTTAAAAGGAATTTTAGGTGTTAAAACTGGTTTGGAACAATTAAAATTTGTTAAATCTAAGGATTCTATTATTGTTGATGATAAATTAAAGTCTATAAGACCGTATATATCTGCTTTCTCAGTTTCCGGTGCTAAGGTAGATGAAGATTTATTGAAACAGTTAATACAATTGCAAGAAAAGTTTTGTCATACTTATGGTGTAAGGAGGAAAAAGGTTGCAATTGGAGTTTATAATTATGATAAGATTAAATTTCCTATAAATTATAAGGCTGTAGATCCTGAATCTGTACATTTTGTTCCATTAGAATTTAAACGAGAAATGACTTTGGGTGAAATCTTAGAAGTACATCCAAAAGGTATTGAATTTAAAGATATTTTAAAAGGATTTGATAAATATCCTTTATTGATGGATTATGATAATAATGTTTTAAGTTTCCCACCAATAATTAATTCAAATTATTCAGGTAAAGTTGATCCTGGTAATTCCAGATTATTTTTTGAAGCAACTGGTACAAATAAAGAAGCTGTAACTTTGGCCACTAACATTTTTGCGCATGCTTTTGCTGTTAGAGGTTTTAAGATACATTCAGTTGATGTAAAGTATGGCGCTAAAAAAGAAACTTATCCTCAAGAGTTTAAAGATTCTATAAAGTTAGATGCTGATTATGTCAATAAAGTGTTAGGAACGTCTTTAAGTGAGAAACAAATAGTTGCTTTGTTGAAAAAGATGCGTTATGGTTTTGACAAGGGGAAAGTTTTGGTTCCTGATTATCGTTTAGATATAATGCATCAAGTAGATATTGCTGAAGATGTTGGGATTGCTCTAGGTTATGATAATATCAAAGATAATAAGTTAGAATATTATTCTACTGGGGACAGTTTAGCTATTACTAAATTCATTGATAAAATTAGGGAACTAGTTGTTGGAATGGGTTATCAAGAAGTGATGAGTCCTATTTTAACTAATAAGAATCTACTTTATGATATGACTGAAAGTAAAGATTTTGGCACTATTGAAATTTCTAATTTTATGAGTGAAAATTATTCTGCTGTTAGAAGCTGGATTATTCCACAGTTGTTAGAGCTGTTGTCTAAAAACAAAAAAGAAGAGTATCCTCAAAGAATTTTTGAAGAAGGTTTAGTTAGTTCTAAAAAAACTTTAAAGGATTATGATAGGTTAGCTGTATTAACTGCTCACACTAAATCTGATTTTACTGAAGTTAAACAAGTTTTGGACTATATTATGAATAGTTTGAATGTTAAGTATGAAATTAAGGAAGCAGAACATTCTAGTTTTATTAAGGGAAGAGTTGGTAGGGTTTATGTCAATGATAAATCTGTTGCTTATATTGGAGAAATTCATCCTCAAGTTTTGGATAACTTTGGATTACAAGTTCCGGTTGCTGCTTTTGAACTGAATTTAACTGATTTGTATAATGCTCTTTAAGAAAGTAATTCCTTGCCAGAAATATTAGGATTAAATTGATATTCATACCAACCTAGAATTTTTTCTGCTTTAATTTTTTCAGTATAATCATAAGAGAAATGGAATCTTTTTTCCTTGTATCTTTCTTCCCCAATTTCTGGATGAGTCTTTTTTAATTTTTTCAAGACTTTTCTGAAAAATGTTTTTTCCATTGCAAAACCGTGTAAAAAAATTGTCGGATATTCTGAATCGACTATTAATTCTTTTAATTTATTTTGAACTAAGGGATGGTAAGTCATAGAAACATGCCCTTCGCCTTCAAGAATATATTCTTTAATATTTTCATCTTCAATATCTCTATATTTAATACAAGTTCTTTCAAGAGAAACTAATTCATCATTTTTAGAAACAAAATTTTCAATATTAATATTTTTGAATTCTTTTTTATTAGCTTTGAAATAACTTTGTACTGCTGTAAGAAATTGATTGTCTGGGATTATTTGCAAGACCGATTTTGGAATAATGCCTAAAGGAAAGAAAAGAACTCCTAAATATGCTAATCTTGTGCCATTTAGTGGAGCTCCTAACATCATACAGTTTTCTACAATTGTTGGATTTTCTAATGTATAAACAAATGCTTTTAATCCGCCTAAACTGTGTCCAATAAGGTTAATTTTGTCTTTACCGGTAGTTTCTTTTGCTTCTTTAACAATATCATCTAAAGTTCTATGTTTATTTAATCCAAAAGTTTTTTTCCATTGATGGGCAACACCTGAGACAAAATTACTAGCATACATGAAGAAATGCCCCAAATCTTTGCTAATAGCCTTTAATTTGCTCATATTAACTTTTTAATTATATTTAGATTATAAATCTTATGAAAAATCATATAACCTCATATAGTAAGCTTTTTAACCTATTTGTACCAATTTTTACATATGGAAGACTATGATTTAGAGCTAGAAAAGGTAGTTAAAGAAATTAAGAAACAGAATGCCAAAACTGTTTGTATTCAATTGCCTGATGGTTTGAAACCGAAAGCTACTGAAATTGCTAGCTTTTTAGAAAAAGAGACCAAAGCTAAAGTTTTAATTTGGGCTTCTTCCTGCTTTGGTAGTTGTGATGTTCCAAAATTAGATGTAGATTTGTTAGTACAATGGGGACATTCTAAATGGGGTAAGTTATTTTAGTTATCTATATTTTTTCCATTCTTTTTTAGCTTTTTTAAAATCTGAATGTGAAAAGTGAACAGAGTAACCCTTTAATGGATGATGTCCCTCACAAATAAAATGTTGCTCTCCTGCTTTTAGAAGTTGAAATTTATAATTTTTTGAATGTTTAATAATTTCAAAAGGACCTTCAATTAGTTGTATATGGTCTCCGTCCCTGAAAAGTCTTCCTATATCCCAAGCAATGTCTTCTCCATTTCTTAAATTTTTTAGTTCTTGACTAAGTTTTTCAATTGCTTCATCCAGAGGCATATGTTTTTTTATCATTTTAGATATTCTTTTCTTTTCCAAATTTCTAAAGCTTCTTCTAAAGTTCCATTTTTACTTTCCCATAAGGTGTAATTCTTATGGACTTTTTTATTATAATCTTCTAAATTGCTTGAAAAATCAGTTCCAAAAGTATTTATTAAAGAATTTATATCAGAATAAGTTAAGCTAGCAATTATAAAATATTTATCTTCACCAACTTCTTTAATTAATTTGTGGCCTCTAAGCCATCTTTTTTTAATTATTTCAAATTTTCCTTTTTTAAAAGGTTCTTTAAATAGTTTATCAAAATCTTCTAATTTGTTTAATTCTAAAACTTCTTCTAGATTATTTTTCATTAATATCAATCCCCAATTCTTTTAAAACATCATCTAAATCAAATAGTTTATCTTTTAATGCTTTTTTAATTTCTAAAACTTTCTTTAAATCAACATAATTATCTATTAAATCATGTTGAAAATCATAACCTCCTTTTAATAATCTTTCAAGTAAACTTTTATCTTTAATTGTATCTAAAAATACCTGTTCTTGTTTAGTAGGATTAGCTTTTTTACCAGAACCAGTTTCATATATAGGGATCATAGATTCAAGTGTATCCAATGAAAGCCTATATGCCTCTTCAGATTTATCATTAGGATTGTCCCTAAATGCTTCATATTTATTACAGGTATCTTCAAATTGTTTTCCTAAATCTTCTATTTTATACGCCATATGGCTAATAATTTAAGTTAATTAATAAACTTTATGGAAAAATTCTTTCTTTAATAACATTTATAAATTAAATTTTTAGTATTATTATTAATGAAGTTAATTAATGTTCCGGCAATTTATATTGCATCTGATAAAATTAAAACAAAAGATGAAAAAGAAAGATTAAAGAGATTATTAACAAAAATTAATTCAGATAATATTATTGAAATGCCTTCTAACCTTATTTATCACAAATTATTACAAGAAGGTTTGTTCAAAAGAGAAAATAGGACTGGTTTAATTAAGCATGAAAATCCAATAATTATTTTTTCAGGTTTTAATTGGCAAGAAGAAATAAATAATCCTCGAAAAGGGAAAGTTTTTATTCCATATAGGGAAGGCCAATTTAATTTTGCTGATTTTAGAGATAAAAATCAGTTGTTAAGTGAAAAAGGAGTTTATTGTAACTCTGGTTTTGAAATCCATACTGCTTTTGGTTGTTTTAATTCTTGTAAGTATTGTCATGTCGGAAAAACTTATACTATTATGCTGGATATTGAAAAGTTTATTGATAATTTAGAAATATTAATGAAAAATAATCCTCAACAAAATCTTTACAAATATGACAATCAATGTGATATTCCTGATTTAGAGCCAGAGTATGGGGCTATTAATAAAATAATCGAATTCTTTTCTAAAACTGACAAGTATCTTATGCTTTATACAAAAAGCAATAACTTAGATTATTTGCCTTCTTTTGATCAACATAAAGGCAATACTCTGGTTTGTTGGACTATCTCTTGTGATGATGTAGCTAAAAATTATGAAATTAATGCTAGCTCTTTAGATGAAAGAGTTGAAGCTGCTAAAAAATGTCAAGATAAAGGTTATAAAATAAGGTTTAGATTTTCTCCAATAATTCCTATTAAAGATTGGAAAAAAAAGAATAGAGAAATGATTAAAAAAATATTTGATAAAACTATGCCAGAAGTTATTTGTTTAGAAATGCTTTGTCATATGAATAAAGAACAGTGTAATTCTTTATTTCCTGATTTAGAATTGCCTTTGAATGAAAATATTACAGAGTATGGATTATTCTCTGACGAGGAAAAGATAGAAGTTTATGGTTTTTTTATAGATGAAATAAGAAAGTATGATAAAAATGTTAAATTGGCTTTATGTTTGGAAACTGAAAAGGTTTGGAAGGAGTTAAAAGGGAAATTAGGAGTTAATCCTACAAACTTCTTTTGTTGTTGTGGCGAAAATTGTGTTTAATCAAAAACTATTTAAGATTAGAAGCGAGTATTATTCTTATGAAAGTTCTTCGGTGGGGATATGAAAACAGGTAAAGAGAAAAAAGTTAATATTTCTGAATTATAAAAGGGCGGCAGGGGAGAATCGAACTCCCGTCACAAGGACCACAACCTTGTATTCTAACCACTATACCACAGCCGCCATAGGCTTAAAATAATTGTAATTAACCCTTTTATAAGCTTTTTGTTACAGAATAATTTATTAAGGAATTGTGTTTTCTAATCATTAAGGGGGTTAAAAAATGCAGAGTAAAGATGAACAAATTGGTTTTCATAAAGGTTCTTTAGCAGTATTAGCAAAAGAGCAAGAAGCTTTTATGCAAATGCTTTCTTTGGTACAACAGTTCATGCAAGCCCATATCAAAGCTCTTAAGGATTTAGGAGTAGATATTGAAGCTGAAATGAAGAAAGCTCAAACAGCTATGAAAAATCAACAAAAACAAGAAAAAAGTATTGATGAAAGATTAGGTTAAAATGTCTCAGCTTGATAGTACTTTGGCACGATGGATAGTAAAAGAGGGTGTTAATAGTTTTGATGCCTCTATGCTATCTGAACAAATGAGAAAAGAGGTGTTTACTTCAGCTGGATTGCTTTTCTTTAGACAAAATAATTATCGGGATGCTATAAGTTGTTTACAAATAGCTGGAAATAAAGAAGTTCTTTGTGAACTAGGTGATGAGTTGATGGAAATTAATAGGTTTAGAGAAGCGGCATTAGCCTATATCCCAACAAAAGACAAGAAAAGGTTAGATAAAGTAGCTGCTATCTGTGCAAAAGAAGGGGAATATAAATTAGCTTTAGAAGCTTATAAGGCCTCAGGAAACATAGAAATGGCTTCTTTTATTAATAAGAATCTTTACTAAAGTAAATTGTCTAAGTCTTTTACTAAATCTGCTACTGAAAGTTCTTCGTGAATACTGTTATTTCTTCCGCAAAAAGGACAAATCCTTTCGCGCCAAGTATTAGGTCTTTCAAACTTAAATCGGCAATTTTCACATACAAACTTAATTTTACTAGACATATAATAAATAAATAATAAGTTCTTAATTAACTTTTCGTACAACT
>JAHIMK010000123.1 GCA_018896675.1 Nanobdellota archaeon | reverse complement strand
GTTCTCTGGGCATCCTGTTGCATCGTTTTGCGGAAACGTACCATTGCCAGCCGGTCGGCATTGAGCCGGGCGAGGCGCACCGCATCCAGGCCCGAAAAGAAGGGTTGACGGTCTACGCCGCGCTGGAAGAAATGGCAAAAGCAGGTGAAGGACGCTTTGACCTGATCAGCATGTCCCATGTTCTTGAGCACTTACCGGACCCGGTTGGCTACCTCGTCCATCTGCGCGAAACACTTCTGACGCCGGATGGCTGGCTCCTGCTCGAAGTGCCAAATTTGTATGCCCATGATTCGTTCGAAGTGGCGCACCTGCTGGCATTTAGTCCCCACACTTTGCGCGAAGTCCTGCGGAAAAGCGGTTTCTCCATTGTCAAGTTCGAACAGCATGGACGCCCCAACTCGGCGCTCATTCCTCTATACCTGACCGCTCTCTGTCGCCCCGCCGCGCAGACCCACCTGTCGGCGGTCCGCTCGGAGAAATGGGTTGTGCTGAAGCGCCGCGCCGGGATGCTCCGGCGGCGTATTCTTTCCGGTTTTTTCCCAAAACGTGCCTGGCTCATGCAAGGATAGTCATGCCAAAACGCATCTTCATCATCGCCGACCATGGATTGGCCCTGATTTATTTCCTCCAGTCCGATGCCATCCCCACCCTTTTGAAGGCTGGAGTGGAAGTCGTCTTTTTCACTGATGACGAAGCACGCCCGGCCATCGAAGAACGTTTCCAACAGACCGGCCTCACCTTCGAAGGCCTGCGTCTGAATGAGTGCGAGCGTTATTTTCAAACGGTCAACCCCTTCCTACAGCGTTCCCTGCAAATGCTTCGCTGGGTGGGCGGCTCCAGCCGCATCAATGTGACTGCGATGGATGGCAATTACCATCTTCTGGCCGCAGGTTTCACCGGCCGCGGACGGTTTGCCCTCCCCTTCCTGCGGGCGACGATCTGGATGATGCACCGCTCGCGTTCCCTGCGCCGGTTCGTCGTCCGTGTCCAGCAGCGCTATACTCCGAACATCTACGCCGACCTGTTCGAGAAATACCAGCCCGATTTGGTGGTTTCCAGGACTCCCGGCTGGCGGATGGACCGTTATCTCTTGCGTGAGGCCGCCGCGCGTAGGATTCGCACCGCTGCGGTGATCGTCGGCTGGGACAATCCCTCCTCCTACGGCCTGAGCGGCGCGCCGGTAGATTACATCACTTGTTGGTCTGAAATTCAGAAAGAAGAACTTATACTCGGCGCGGACTGGGACCCGGAACGAGTCCACATCGCCGGCATCCCATCCTATGACGGCTACTTCAACCGCCGCTGGCTCATCCCGCACGAAGAGTATTTCCGCCAGCATGGCCTCGATCCGCAGCGCAAATTGCTTGCCTACGCCTGTAGTTTCGAGACCTTCCACCCGAATTTCCCCAACATCGCTGCCATCGTGGAACTGGTCAACCAGGATAAATTGGTCGAACCCTGCCAGTTGCTCATCCGCCTGCATCCCAACCATTTCATCAAGGGTTCGCGCTTCGAAGGCGAGGCCAATCGTGTGCGCGAATTCATCAAGGACATGCCGCACGTCCACATGGTCTGGCCGGTCTCGCTGGGCGGCGGGCTGGGCCACTATTCCGGCGAAGACATGCCCGAAAAAGCCTCCATGATGGCTTATTCCGACGTATTCCTGACCGTTTACTCGACCATGGTGGTGGAAACCGCCATCCACGACAAACCCATCGTTAGCATGACCATTGACACACCCGGCGGCTGGAACATGAAGGACGTCTATTCCCTCCCCCTGACCGCCATCGGTGACTGGCCCACCCACCAGCGCTTCCGCCTGGCCGGGGCTGGGCGGGTGGCTGTCAATCAGGGGCAGGTGCGAGAAATTGTGAATTTTTATCTCCAGAACCCCGCCGCTGACAGCGACAAGCGCCGCAAATTCATCCAGGATGAGTGTACGTTTACCGACGGCAGCGCGGGTAGGCGTACGGGTGAATACCTGCTTACTCTGGTCGAGGGATCTATCCAAATGAAGGTACACGATGACCAAACCTGAAATTCTCGCCATCATTCCGGCGCGCGGCGGCTCGAAAGGCATCCCGCGCAAGAATATCCGTCCCTTTGCGGGGCATCCGCTGATTGCCTACAGCATCGCCGCGGCCTTGCAAGCCGAAACGGTGACGCGCGTACTTGTCAGCACCGACGACGATGAGATTGCGGAAATTGCCCGCCGCTTCGGCGCCGGGACCCCGTTCCTGCGTCCCGCGCAATTGGCCCAGGACCGGACGACAGATTTGCCCGTCTTCCAGCACGCCCTGGTCTGGCTGGCTGAACACGAGGACTATCACCCGGATGCCGTCGTCCACCTGCATGCGACCACACCCGTCCGCCCGCGTGGCTGTGTGGATAACGCTGTCCACCTGCTGCTGGAGCATCCAGAGGCCGACTG
>JAHIMK010000071.1 GCA_018896675.1 Nanobdellota archaeon | reverse complement strand
TTCTTCTCTATTACCTCATAACCTTCCATTTTCATTTGAATTGGCTTTTTCATTGTAGTTACAATGTAACTACATATAGAATATAAAGATTTCTATAGTAGAGAATATATATTTAGAACTTCAGAAAGCTAAACAATTACATTTTTTAGTAAAATTTATTAAGTTGATTTATTTTTAAAACTATATGAAAAATCCTTTCAAATATTTAGGCGAACCTATATGGAATATTAATATAAAATTAATTTTAGATTCTGTAACTTTTTTTGATGAAGGAGAGTTAGATTTGATTTCTTCTATATTAGATGGTCAATTAGGAATAGCTAGATTAATTCAATACGGCAAATGTTGTGAATTTGCTAAAAAATATTTGGTTGGAAAGAGGCAGATAACTGCTAAAGGATACTTACTATTGGGATATAAGGATGAAAGGAAAAATTCACCATCCTCTATTTCTATTAAACATGCAACCTTAAATATAAATGAAAATGAAGGAGCCTTAAGATATTTAGAAGAAGTTGTATCAAATAGGATAAGGGGACAAGGAATGGGCTCTCCGAAAGTATTGTTAAGATATGCTGATGGAAACATAGATTTTGTAAAAGCAGAAAAATCTTATCTTTATTTGCCTTTAGTAAAAGAAGGAATATATTCAGGAGAGATTTTATCTAAATGAAAATGGTACAAGAAAACGATGTTGAAGTCCTAGAAATTAAGTTAGATGATGAGAAAATAGATGAATTAATTCAAAAATTAAATGACCTTAAAGAAAATAAAGAACATATTCATTTAGATGATAAAAATAAAAATCATATCATCTTTGTACATGAAGAAAGTGAGATTTTATAAAGATTTAATATGGGAATAAGAATCAGAATCGCTACGAAAAAAGATATAAGAAAGATTGCTAAACTTATGTTGGAAGAGTTTTCAAAGCCGCCGTTTAATGAAAAAACTAGTATAAATTTTGTAATAAAAAGTTTTAAATATCCATTTTAATTATTTTTAGATAATTTAGAGGAAAAATGAATTGGAAAAAAAGTTTGGTAGTTTTAGCTGGAGCTGTTGCATTAACAAGTTGTAGTTTAACAAAAAAAATTGTTCATGAAAATGGCTTAGAGTATATAATGCAAGAGAATAATATTGAAATCCCAAAATACGATAAAAGCAAAGGGATTACAGTAAAAGGAGTATTAATAAAAAGTCTAGAAGAGGGGAGTAAAATTAGAATAGGAAATATTTGGGAATATACAAAGTTTGATAGAAATAATGATGGAAAATATGATTTGGTTTTATTAGAACATTATTCTAATGAAAAAGGAAAAATAGGAACTATTCAAGTATTTCAAGGAGAAGCTTTAGATCAAGTTAAGAAACCGAAGATATTAACAATGAGAGAACTTCATGAAGATGAAAATTTTGATAGTATTAGAGACTGGACTTATTTGAATTTTGAACCTTCTGGGGATAAAAAGAATTTGTTTTTGAGTAAACATAATGAAAAAGGAAATAATAAAAGTTTTGAAGAAATGCGTGAAATGTTTGATAAAGAGATTATTCCGTATAAGTTTAAAGATTAAAAGAACGCCGAGGGAGGGATTTGAACCCCCATATCCATACGGAAACCAGCTTTCCAGGTTCGCCTTTTATTATTTCTAATAAAATCTGGCGCACTACCAGGTTATGCGACCTCGGCAGCTTAAAGCTGTACTCGGCATGAAATAAAAGAAAAAAAGAAATTTATAAATCTATTGTTTATTTAGAAAATTTTCAATATCAGCTAAACTAATAATTTTATGTTCTATTGGGCGTCTATCATGCCTATCAATCAAGACTGCTTTAATTCCTGCATTTTCAGCACCTTTAATATCTGTTTCAGGACTGTCGCCGACCATTAAAACTTCATCTTTAGCAACATCAAGTTTTTCACAGATTAAATCAAACATTTCTGGATTGTTTTTTACAAAACCACAATCAAAAGACAATACTATGGCATCAAATTTGTCTTTTAATTCAAATTTGTCTAGAACTTTTTCAATTGAAAAGTTATCTGTATTAGAAATCAATCCTATTTTCAAACCTTGTTCCTTAAGTTTCTGCAAACCTTCTAAAGTATCTTCATATAATTTAGCTAACATCCAGTTCTTATTCCACATTCCTATCCATCTATCTAATAAATCTTCCCTGCAATTAATATTAAAAGATTGACAAATTTTCCTAAAAGCTTCATCTAAAGTATCAAATTTTTTAGTCATAAATATGTGTTCAAATTTTTGTACAAATTCTGGAAAAGTAAATCTGTATAAACCTAGCATATTATATGTCTGTCTTAATGGTGATCTTATCCCATTATCTGCTAATGTTCCCCAAAAATCGAATATTACTGCTTTAATCATTGTTATTACCTCTGAAATAGCAAATTTTAGCTCATTTATATAATTATCTAATATATAGTATCTACACAAGTAAAGAAAGCCGCCTTCTATAAAACTTGATTAAAATGTCTTTTTGGCATTATTCTTACATAAATTGGGCAAAAAATTATCTACTTGCCTAGATACTGACTTTAGTTAACTTTAAAAACACTTTAAAACTTTGTTTTAGCTAGGCCCCGGTAGTGTAGCCCGGTCAATCATCCTGCCCTCTCGAGGCAGTGACACGAGTTCAAATCTCGTCCGGGGCAGATACATTTAAAAAGGAGAACATAATTCAAAAAATCACCAAATGAAAAGAAGTTCAAGACGTTGGAAGAAGAAAGGGCAAATGCGTTGGAAATGGCAACGTAAGCGTATGAGAAGAGAAAAAAGAATAAGGCAAGGACGAGCCTAATTAGCTTAATTCTAGTTATTTTTGTATATGCGAAAGTATTATAAATCATAGTTTAGTAAGCAAGGATTGCAGCAAGATAGACTGGGGTGCTGGTTCTACCTTGTAACCGCAAATGAACCTTATGGCGGAGTTGAATGCTGGGAGCGGGATATTATTCCTGTTTTGGTCTCAGGCCTTACGTTGACGCTTCGTCCTACAGGGTCGTTATTTAAATGAATCAGGTCAGGCCAGGAATGGAGCAGCCTTAAATTTTTGTGATGGCGCTTGTGGGGGAACGGAGCCGAGGAAAGTCTGGGAGAAGCTAGAATAGGGGTAATATAACAATTTCAGAGTTCTTGCTGCATCTTTTTTTAGAAATATTTAAATATAGAGTATAAGTTTTTAGAGTTAAAATGATTAATTTCGACATTTCAGAAAAAGAGTATGAATTTGTACAAAAATATTTGGATTTACTAGATGAATTTAAAAAATTTAATCCAAAAAGTTTTTTTGCTACTAAGAAGAAATTTAGAAGATTAGAAGCCCAATTAAATGATTTAGAGAAAATAGCTAATAATTTCTATAAAAGGATGGAAAGTGTAAGATTGGAATTGGAAGCTGAAACTTTTGATCAAGAAGTAAAATTACCTGATAGATATTGGGATGATTCAACAAATATTGATTTTTTAGTAAAGCGCTTTTATAATGTCCCTCCCTTTAATTTTAGAGAACCTTCTTATCAAAAGGTAAGAACCATGGTTTTAAAACTGGCTAAAGCTAAAAAAGTAGAATTGAAAAATCCTTTCATGGTACCATAAAATGGATGGCGAACTATTAAGATATACTTTAGAGATGGATCCTTTGGAAGTAAGAGTAAGAGGAGATTTAGTTAATGGATATATGAAAAGAACATGGGAAAGATTTGATTCTAATCCTGATATTATGGAGCAGATAAAAGCAATATCTGAAGAAAATTTTAGAGAATTTTTAGAGAGGGAAGTTCAACAAGATTATATAACTAAAGATGGAATGTTAGCGCAATTAGCAGGTATGGATTTTAATGTTTTTGCTGAAGAAAAAATTGATGAAGTCTTAATGAGTTATTCAAATTTTTGGTTAGTTAGGAGTAATTATTTTAAAGAACAATTTGATGAATTAATTGAAAGTTTTCAGTGGCAAGGGAAAAGCAATCCCGCTTTAGAAAAGAGATTTGATGATTATTTGGAAATTTTAAAACGGCAAGACAAAATTGTAGATTATCTATTATTAGAATTAAAACCTAATCCTAATATTGAAATTTCTGAAGAAATGATTAAAAATACCTTTAAGAAAGAATTTAAATCTCGTGAAGAACTTTCTGATTATTTTAATGAAGAAATGAAAATTTCTGAAGATTTAAATAATTTAATGGGTTTTATTTCGAATTATCCATATCTTGAGTTATTAGAAGATTATAATTTTAAAATGAAGAAAATTTATTTTAAATATTTTATTCAAGAAGAAGTTAGATATTTATTTTCTTGAAAATGGAAAAAGAAGAAAGCATTAGGAAAGGAGTATCTAACTTTTTTACAGAACGTATATTAAACGTAATTAAATCAAAACCTTCTATAAATGATGAATTAAATAATGCCGTTATTATAGTTGCTAATAAAACTATAGATAAATTAGTTATTAAAGGTAAAAAAACTATAGAAGATGCTTATCAAAATGAACAGTTTTTTAAGAATAATCCTCAAGGTCCAACTTATCTTGTAAGACATATTCAAGGAATTCAAGATGAATGGTTAGGTGGAAGAAAATCTTATGAAATAGGGTATTTAAAAAATATGAATCAATTAAAAGAAGACAAAATTAATATTCCTAGTTTTGAAGAATCGTGTATAGAAATTTTATCTTATCTACAAAGGAAAGACAATGTTATTAAAACTTTAAGAGATTATAACTTTGATATAAATAATTTTTATCCTGATTATTTGAAATCGGCATTATTAGGAGAATATAGGGATAAAAAAGATTATGTTGAAGATTTCAGAACAAAAATGAAAGCTTCTAGCAAACTTAATGAAATTATTGCTTCTTTGGCCTATCCCGATAAATTTCAAATAAGTTTTACTACAGAGTTAATAGAAATTTATGAAAGATATTTTATTCAAGACGAAGTAAACTGGATTTTTAATTAATTTATTGCTGATGATAAAGGTTTTCTACATCTTTAATTGTATTTATATCTTCTAATCCTTTTTCCATGTTTCTTAATCTAATGACTCTTGGAAATCTTAAGGCATATCCTGAGGAATAGCTTGGACTTTTTTGAATTTCCTGATATCCAACTTCAACTATAATTTTAGGTTTTACTTTTACGCTTTTACCTATTTGTTCAATAATCAAGGGTTTTAGTTCTTTAGTTAATTCTTCAAAGGTTAATCCTTCGTTCTTTTCTTTGATTCCTGTACCTACCTTGCCTATAGTTTTTAATTTGTTTTCGTCTCTACAAGCTAATGTAAATGAAGATAACCATTTGGCTCTTTTTCCTTCACCCCATTCAGCCGCTACAATAACTAAGTCTAAATTTTCTCTTGTGGGCTTTAGTTTGACTCCATAACCAACTCTTGAACCGGGTTTGTAAATTCCTTCAATGTTTTTTAACATAACTCCTTCAACGCCTTCTTCTAAAACTTCATTATAGAATTTTTCTAGATCTTTTACAGTTGAAACTATTTTTTGTTCAACTAAAACTATTTTATCTTTGACTTCTTTTACAACTTTCTTTAATTCTTGTCTTCTCTTTTCAAAAGTTTCTTTTATTAAATTTTTGCCATTAATTTCCATTACATCAAATATTTCAATTATAATTGGAAGTTCTTTAATCAATTTTTCAATTTCATACTTTCTTTTAATTCTTTGAGAAATGTTTTGGAAAGGCATAAATTTTTTAGTTTTAGGATTTATTCCAACAATTTCTGTATCTATTATGAAAGAATTTGCTTTTACGTTCTTTTGAATCTGTTCAACAACATCTGGAAATTGGTTAGTAACATTGTCTAAGTTTCTTGTATAAAGCTTTATATCTTTACCTTTACCATGGATTTGCATTCTGAAACCATCAAATTTTCTTTCTGCTAAAGCTGGTTTTCCAACAATTGAAAATGCATCTTCAAAGTCTTTAGCTTTAGTATATAACATTACTTTGATAGCTTTACCAGGTTCTAAAGAAATTCCTTTTAATGATTCTAATCCATCATCTCTTAATTTTTCTGCAATTAATCCATAATCTGTTGTCATATCATACGCATTTTGAATTATTTCAATTATATAGTTATAAAGCTGTCTTGCACTTTTTTCGCTTTCAGGGATTATTATATCTACAAACTTGGCTAATCCTTTCAATTCTTCAACAGAATCAGCATGAAATTTTTTTAGACCTTTAAAATCTTGTTCTATCTCTTCTTTAAATTTTAATTTAATTTTTTCATTACATTCTAAACATTTATCTTCCAAAGTAAATTCTTGACATTTAGGGCAATAATGGAATATACCAATAATTTTTGGTAAGAATGCCCAAACTAACGCATCTCTTAAAGTGCTGCCTCCAACACCTGTTCTTAAATTTTCTAAAATAGTTCTTGCAATATACTTGGCTTCTAATGGTTCTGCCATATTTAACAATTCAGAAACTAATGCTAATTTTTTATTAACTGCACCACTCCCAGTCATATCAACTAATTTTCTAATATTTTCTACAACTTTATTTACAGTAAGTTTCTTTTTGAAAAGAGCTTGCTGACCACCTTTGTTTAATAATTTTTCAGCAACTATTCCTAAATCTCCTTCTTTACTTAACATATTTTCTATTTTTGAAGTAGAAAGACCAGAATAATTTGCAATAGATTTAGTAATAATCTTAGAACTTACACCTATCTCGTTTTTATCCCCCGCTGCAAAAACCCTGCCTTGTAGTAAGTAGACAATATCTATTAAATCATCTTTAGAATTTCTTAATAATTTAGCAATAATATAAGTTTTTTTAAGCCTTTTTGGAGTATTTTCTAACTGTTCATATACTTCTGCTAATTTTAGATAATCCATAAATATAGGGATGTTTAACTGCTTTTAAATGTTTTTCATTAAAAGGGCTCTGTTCAAAATAAAAATTTTGGATAATAAATTTCTAAAATAGAAGCTTTCTACTGGTAGCCCATGGTTCATATTTTGGCTATTCTGGACATATTCCATTAAAAGAATATTTATATAATCTAAATGTTTATATTTAGTATAGAGGTGGTATAATGTTTTGGAAAAAAAGATATTATAAAACATTAAAAAGGCTAGACCAGTGGGACCTACCTTTAATTAAGTTATCATTAATTACGTTTACTTTGGCAATGGTAACTACTTTTGGGATATTAATGACTTGGACTCATAAGGTTGATCCTTTATGGTATTGGGGATTATTTTTATTGTTTGCAATAAGACCTACATTGAAATGGCTTAAGAAATAAGAAAAATTATTAAAGTAATAACTATTTATTGAGAATATGGAAGTAAGTGAAGCATTTAAGCAAAGAAGAAGTATTAGGAAGTATTCTGATAAAAAAGTTCCTATGCATTTGATTCATGAGATTTTGGATGAATCAAAATTGGCTCCATCTGCAGGTAATACTCAAAATTGGCGTTTTATTGTAGTTACTGATGTTGCTAAACAGAAGGAGATTGCAAAAGTTTCATTAAATCAAAATTGGATGACTACTGCTCCGATATATTTAGTTGTTTGTAATGAAAGTCCTAGATTAGAGAATTTATATGGGAAAAGTGGTAAATTCTTTTCAATACAAAATTGTGCTGCGATAACTTCTTTTATTTTATTATCTGCAACTGAAAAAGGTTTAGGGAGTTGTTGGGTTGGAGTTTTCGATTATAAAAAGCTACAAGATATCTTAGAACTACCAGATGATGTTTTTCCAGATGCTGTAATCACTTTAGGATATAGTGATGAATCTAAAAGTTCTAAACATCAGCGTAATGATATTGAAAATATAACTTTCTTTAACATTTGGAAAAATAAAACTTATGTTGAAGAAAAAGTAAAGCTTAAAGATAGATTAAAAAAAGTAATTAAAAAATAAAAAATTATTCCGGCATTTTTTCCAGAATTAAATTTGTATTCTTGTTCATTTCTTTTACAAGAGCTTCTACACTTTTTGCTTCTGAAACATTAGCACCTAATTTTTCTAATCCTTTAAAATTATTTTTATCTGTGTCAAAAGCAATAATATAAAGTTGTGTTTTAAAATCTCCTGTCTTTTCATTAGATTCATTAATCATTCTAAATATTTCTTCAGGAGACTTACCCTCATTATTTTCTCCATCTGTTAATAAAACAATATATTTTTTTCCAGTAGCATTGTTATCTAAAGATTGTTCAGCAGTTGCTAATGATAAACCAATGGGAGTACCTCCATCTGCACTTAATGATCTAACTTCTTTTTCTAATCTTGAATAGTTAAATTTAGTAATAGGATTTAATGTTTCAACTTTGCTTCCATTAAAACAAAATAATCCTGCTTCAATATCATTATTTTTATTATTATGTTCGTTATATATTTTAAGCATAGTTAGTAATGTTTCTTTTGCAGCATCTATTTTCCTTTTACTATTTAATTTATCATTCATACTTCCAGAAGTATCAATCACAAAAGCTATAGATTTATGGTTCCATTTAATGGGTTTAACTTCATCCGGTGTAACATCATATTTTGATTTAACAGGTGTATTATTTGTATTAGCGTCTGTACAAGCTACATAGCCTGCTAGTCCTAAGCTTAAAGCTCCAAGTAGTAATTTTTTGCCGATTGTCATAATCCCTCAAGATTTAATTACTATTTATAAGCTTTTTCTTCAAAATCTATCTTAAGAACATCTGTACTAAATTTTTTAGCAAAATTTTTATTCATTTCTGAGAATTTATCTTTATTAGTCATCACATAATCAAATTCTTTATTTATTCCAATTTCTGCTAAAAACATTTCCTGAGAAATTATAGCTAAGGCTTTGTTAAATTCTTCTACTCTTTTACCTAAAATAATAACACTTGGATGAATTTTGATTGTATAAATGCCTGTAGATACTGCTATTTTACAATCTATTTTCATCATATGTTCTGGATAAAAATTAATAATTCTATCATGTAATTGTAAACAAACTTTAAAATCCTCATTAGAAGGTAATTGTGAATAATCTAATTTTTCATTTTTTTTAACATCTTTTTCTTCAATAATATTTGGATGGAAATGGTAAAAACTTAATTCTTCCAAATCTTTATTAATTACTTCATGAATTTCATCAAAATCTAATATAGCACTAGCTGTTGTTTGTGAATCTGTACAATCTTTCCAAATTTCTTTACCACTTTTATATTTAACATAAAACCAACCTTCTTCTAATTTTTCATTTACAGTCATTTCTAATAAATCATTTTCACCAGAAGCCCTAGGTCTTTCCATAGAATAATGTACTGGGCTTGTATTAATATATAATTTTTTTTCATCAGATGCAAAAACACCAGAACTTAAACCCAAACTTAACAAACTAAATCCTATTTTCTTTAATAAGTTCATTTTAAAGTTGTTTTTTAATTAAACTATATAAATTTTGCTTAAAAATTGCTTTAGAATTAAAAATAAAATAAAAAAAGGCATTTATTTATGCCATTCTTGTTTTATGGTTTGTCCACCAGCTTCTATTATCATGTATCCAGACTTACCATCTTTTGTAAAGTAATATTCGATATTAGCATCTTCGCCTGCACCTTTCATTTTGTAAAGGACATGGCATAATCCATCGAATTCTCCGCCGTTTTGTAAGCCAATAATTTCCCAACTTACAGAATCATCACTAGCCATCATGCTCCATTCAGCACCAGTTTCACACCATGAGTCAATGCCTTTGTTAGCTTCGATTACTATTGTTTCATCTTCATCTTCAACTTCTATAGTTACTTCTCCATTACCTTGATCTTCTACTTTAACTTGTTTATCAGCATTTTCATAAACTACAGTAGTACAACCTGTTAAAAATAGTGCAAGAATCAATAAAATCCATATTTTCATTTGAAATACCTCCGTCATAATTAATTAAGCTGGCAAAATGAATATTTAAAGCTTACCAAAAGGCTTATAAAACAATTTGTAAGTGAAAATACTATGGATTCAGTCAGAAAATCAAGTTAATTAAGATTTCTTTTATTTAATAGGCTGTTCCATCAAAAGATAATTTTTTGGAGGTTTAATATGCAAGTCGTTAAAGATTTCAAATGGAAAAAGGACATAAAAGTTGAAGATTTGGTAGATAGTTTAGGCAATGTTGGGTTTCAAAGCATTGAATTAAAGAAAGCTGTAGACACTATTGTTAAAATGAAGAAAGATGGTGCTAAGATATTCTTAACATTTACATCAAATATGGTTACTTCAGGTTTAAGAGGATTTTTTGCTCAACTGATTAAGCTAAAAATGGCCGATATGGTTGTTACAACTGTTGGAGCTATTGAAGAAGATATAATGAAAGCTAAAGGCGAGAATTTTGTTATTGGTGATTTTAATTCTGATGACATTGAGTTGCATGAAAAAGGTATTAATAGGGTTGGGAATTTGTATATTAAGAATGAAAGTTATTGCCGTTTTGAAGATGTTATTAAGCCAATGTTAAAAGAATTGTATTCAAAGAAAGTAAGGTGGCCTGTTTCTGAAATGTTAAATGAGTTGGGCAAGAAATTAGATGATGAAAATTCTATTTTATACCAAGCTTCTAAAAATAATGTCCCCATATTTTGCCCAGCTATTACTGATGGTGCTTTAGGATTCCATTTATTCATGTTTCAGCAAGACAATGATGATTTTGTTGTAGATGTTGTAAAAGATTTTGCCAACATATTATATTCTATAAGTCAGGATGATAAGAAAGGCATTATTTCTTTAGGCGGCTCAGTATCCAAACATCATGCAATATTGGCGGGAGTATTGAATGGCGGCATGGACTATGCTGTTTACCTGACAACTGCCCGGCATACTTCTGGTAGCATGAGCGGTGCAACAACTAACGAAGCTAAAAGTTGGGGCAAGGTAAAAGATGATTCTGATGTAGTTACTGTTATTGGAGATGTTTCAATAACTTTTCCATTGTTAATGTCTGCTGTTTTGGAGAAATTAAACAAGGAGAATTTGTTATGAAAGCAAAGTTTGTTTTAAGCAGAAGTAAGGTTTTAGAGCAGTTAAAAAATTTGGAAGAGATTTCAGATTTAGTGAGTTATAGTTTTAAGACAAACTACGAAGTGGGAAAAGTTTTAGAAGAAAATTCTAATTGCATGTTTTCTGTACATTCAATTGAAGCTTTGAAAAAATTAAATGATAAAAAAAGAGCAATATTTTTCTTGCAAGCGCAAAGCAAAGAAGAAATTAAGGAAATTTTAGATTTGAAGGTGAAATCTTTTGTAGTGGATAATGAAAAAGATTTAAACAATTTATTAGAAATGGCAGATAAAATTAATTTGTTTTTAAGAATGAAGTTAAAAGAAAATACTATTCATACTGGAAAGCATTTTGTGTTTGGATTTAGAAGTTCTAAAGTAAATGAGCTAGTTAAAGAATTAAGGACTAATGAGAAAATTGAAAAATTAGGAGTACATTTCCATAGAAAGACTCAAAATGTAAGCGAATGGGGCTTGAAAGATGAATTAGATGTTTCTTTAGATAATGAAACTTTAGAAAAATTAGATCTAATAAATATTGGTGGAGGCATACCTTATATTTATAAAAATTATTCTGAACAAGTTTTGAAATCTGTATTTGATAAATTAAAAGATTTTAAGAATTATCTTAATTCTAAGAACATTCAAGTAATAGTTGAACCAGGAAGGTATATTGCTGCACCTTCAGTCAAGTTAATTACAGAAATAAAGAACATTTATGATAATAACATCATTGTAAACTGTTCTATTTATAATAGTGCAATGGACACATTTATTGCGCATATTAGGTTATTAGTAGAAAATGAATTGGAAAAAGGCAATCCTTATGTGATTAAAGGATGCACTCCTGATTCTTTGGATATATTCAGATATAGAGTTTATTTAGATAATCCTAAGATAGGGGATAAGGTAATATTTTTAAATGCGGGAGCTTACAATTTCAACTGCGATTTTTGCCAATTGCCAAAATTGCAGACAGAGGTAATAGAATAATGGAAGACATAATTGATACAGTATATTGTCCTGTAACAGACAAATATTATCCTATAGGAAGATTTGAAAGCAGAATGGTTATAGCTAAAAGATTAGATTATTCTAAATTAAGAAATATCAATAAATATAATGGAAAACCTTTGGAACGAAGGTTATTGGCAAAAGTTTAAATAATTCTGATAAATTTTTAGTTTATTGTTAGATTTTTTTTGATTCAGAGAGATATGACTTAATTATTTTTCATAAATCCGAAAATCTGTTCAAAAATCCGAACAAGAAAATAAATACTAGTTCTTTATTTAGAATAAAAATGAAAAAAGAGGTAATAAAATATACTAATCTAATCCAAGATATAGGAAATATTCTTGAAGAAGGAAGACAAAGAGCTGTAACTGTTGTAAATAATATACTTGTAAATACTTACTGGTTAATTGGTAAACAAATAGTTGAGTTTGAGCAGAAAGGCAAAGAAAGAGCAAAATATGGCAGTCAATTATTGAAAAAACTGTCTAAAGACTTAAAGTTAAAATATGGCAGAGGATTTAGCAGAAGAAATATTCAATCAATGAGGCTTTTATATTTAAAATATCCAAAATGCCAGACACTGTCTGGCATAACTGATTTAGAAAAAGGAAAATGTCAGATAGTGTCTGACAAATCTCATATGTTAGCTAAGAAATTCCAGACACTGTCTGGAAAATCTAAAAATGGAAAATGGCAGACGTTGTCTGCTAAATTGGGTTGGAGCCATTATATTGAATTATTAGGGATTGACAATGATTTAGAAAGAAGATTTTATTTTTATAGCAAGAAAACTCACTACTTTAGTCGTGAGATGAATTGCTTTTTCAATAATTCCGGAAAAATGTTCAGAAAACCGAGCAAAAAAATAAATACTAGTTCTGTTTTATGGCAGAGAGGGTAATGCGAGAG
>JAHIMK010000079.1 GCA_018896675.1 Nanobdellota archaeon | reverse complement strand
CGCGCTCAAGGAAAATCGCCATTTGGGCGCGAGTGACGGAGTCCTCGGGGCAGTAGCGCAGGGGATTGGTGGCGCAGCCAGCGGTGATGCCCGCTGAATACAGGCGCTCGATCCACGCCGCCGCCCAATGATCCCTCGGCACATCGGCGAAGATGCCGGTAGGCGGTGGCGGGTTGTAGGCGCTGCCATACTCCACCGCGCCCATCCGTCGCTACCGCAGGATGAGCGGCAGGTAGATTCGGCTGGTGGCGAAGTCCGTGTACAGGTACGGCGCGGTGGTGTAAACCGCCTCCGCTTGTTGCGTGACCAGGGTGACGCCGGTCTCGTCGGTGAGCAGGACGTTGGTCAGGGTGTATGGCCCGTTGCGTTGCGAGGCAAAGATGTCCGCGCCGTCAAACCGCAGCGCCAGGGTGGTTGTGCCGGTGACCACATCCTGGATCGTCAGCCCGTGCGCCACGAAGTTACCGCTCCCATCCACCAAATCCGCCGACAACCCCGCCGTGCCGCTGACCGCCGCGTCGATGCCCACCGTGACGGTCAGGTATTGATAGAGGGAGAGGCCCGGATACGGGTAGGGGGTGTCGCCGTAGGCATTGTTGAGGGTGAAGGTGTTCGGCGAAATCTGGAAGGCCAGGCTCGCGCCCCGCTCGAAGGGCAGGTTGCCGGCGGTCGTGCCGGTGGCAACCAGCCGCACTTCGGCGTAACCGGGCGCGGCTGGCACGGTGTAGGAGGCTTGATACTGCCCGCCGCCGACGGACGAGAGCGGGAGAATATCGGTGATGCCATCCGCCCGAAGGATGGTGGCGGTGATCGCGGCGCTGAGAGGCGAGCCGGAGAGGGTGGCGGTGAGGGTCGCGGTTGCGCCGGGCGTGTACCACAGCTTATCAGCGTCCCCGGCCAGAGCCACATTGCTGTCAAAGGCCGCAAAGGTGCCGTAGGCGGCGCCGCCGGCCGGGACGCTCACGGCCTGCAACACCAACTGCCATGCTCCGGCCGTTGCGTCAGGGAAGTAGTACGTCGCGGCGCTGGCGTCCACCGTGTAGGAGACAACGCCCGGATTGGCAGCGGCGAAAGCCGGGTCAATCGTTTGACCGTTCGGGTCAACCAAAGAGAAAGCCAGCGTGCCGGTCTGCCACTGTGAGGCAAACAGCGTCGGGCCGCCTTCCAGGGAGAGGGTGCGCGTGGCGGTCTGCCCCGACAGCAGCGTGCCGTATTCAAGGGGCGTGTGCTGGGCCAGCGCCGCCGGAACAGCCTGCGGCGCGGCGGCCGCCGCGCTGACACTGCCGCAGTTCGATTGGCCGTCCACCAACACTTTCTTGAGGCACTGGGTATAGCTGGTGCTCGTTCCGCCATCGCGGATGAAGTAAGCGCGCGAACCAAACACGGTGCCGTGGACTTCATCGGTCGTCCAGCGGTCGAGACTGCCTGCCAGTCCAGTGCCGTTGCCTGAAGGAACGATGCCGTCGTCCGGCCCATAAATAAGCGCATCCATCATCATGCCAAATGCGTTCCGGGAGAAGAAAGGCGCGTCGCCGCTGACCGCGTGATAGGTGACGTCATCGTTTTTCTTGTGGCCCTGGTTGAAGAGCGCCATGCCCAGCACGGAGAAATCGCACACCGCGGGTTGATAATTTTTACAGGCCGACCCAAGCGTCACCCCGTTGAGCAGGAAGGTGATGACATCCACAGGCACGCCGAGGTGCGGACTGCCGAAGGTGAACAAAGCCGCCACGTCGTTTCGATATTGATAGAGCGGTCCTGTGCTTTCGACGTAGGCCCGGCTGACCAACCCGCCCATGCTGTGGGCAATCAGGATCACTTTGGGCTGGCCGGTGGCGGCTTTGGCCTGATCAATGGCCGCCATAAGATAGGGGATGTTGTCAACAAGCGGAGGGGTGTAGCATGGGTTGCTCACCAGGCGGGCATAGAAAATCTCACTATCACTATAGCCGCCGTCAGTTTTCAACCTGTCGCCTGCACCTTGAAAATAGCCTTTCGCTTCCTCCGGGCTGGTGGGGTTATACTTTGCGTTAGTGCATCCAGTGAGTTGCGGTGGGAAGAAGCGAATGCCGTGAACAAAAACGATGGGCGTCTTGCCAGTGAGCGGCTCAGTCGTCCCCCACTCCAAATCAGCGCTTTTATAAAATTTTACATTCGGACCGTCATTCCAAATAAAGGCATAACCGTTTTTTGGTATATTCGT
>JAHIMK010000112.1 GCA_018896675.1 Nanobdellota archaeon | reverse complement strand
GCAGGCTGCGATCAACGCAGCCAGCAGGAGCAACCCGCATACAATGAATACTGCTTTTTTGGTTGACATTTGTTTCGTTCTCCTCATCATAATAAGATTGTGTTACTGAGCCTATCCATTTGATTGTACGATAGACACCTCCGTATATATGATCTACCCAATTATTCGTGCGTAGGCCAAGTATGTTGGGTTTATACCCCCAATTATATATTAAAACCAGGTTAATAAGCGCGTGAATTTGTCGTTACATTTGTCACATAACTACCAGGATATGATCCGATAAAAATGGGCTGGACGGTATTCCGTCCAGCCCAAGTTCTTGCGATTGAATTTCAACTAAGGTGTGTTGTGGTAGCCGGTTGCTTTTTCAATCAGCTCAGCGTCGGTTTTCACCGTTGCTGAACCGCCTTCGACGTGACACTGGCGGCAGGCAAAATTCAGGCCAACTTGCGACAGCGAGAAATCCTTGGCCGTTCCGTCGGCAGCGGTGACCGTATAGAACTGGTCAATCTGCTTCGGGTCAATCGCCATCAAATGGGTGCGGACATCGCCGGTGAACTTGGCGGCATCGCCCCAGGCGCTCTTACCAACGAAGGGCATGTGGCAGTCAATACAGGCCGCCACGGCTGGATGCACGGCTGAGTCTTGATACTGGGCCTCTTTGAAGTGGCAGGACTCGCACTTGGTGCGGGTAGTCTGTTTGCCGGCCTGGCGGAGTTGTTCAACGCCGGCGTGCGGGTCGTGGCACAGCACGCAGTCGAGGGTGATGTGCTTGCTCTGGAAGAGCTCCTCGTACTGCTCATGGTGTTCGATGAAGCCGCCCTTGGCGTCAACCGTTTCCTGGGCGCCGCGGTCGTGGCAGTCGCCGCACAAGTCCGGGCTGCGCTCAACTTCCATGCGAATGCCATGCGGGTTGGCGGCATGTAAGCTACCGGGGCCGTGACAGGCTTCGCACTGAATGCCGGCTTCCTGCCATGTACCGACGATGCCGGGCATATCATCCTGATGGGAATCAGGCGGCCAGGCCGAGTAACCGGTGGTGTGGCAGGTGCCGCAGTTATAGGGCAACTTCTCCTTGCCAGAGTTGTACTTGACCCAGCCGGCCTGCTTGCCAACAATCGGATTGGCAAAGTTGTATTGGTTGAGGTAATCTGCATTGCCGGTCTTGCCGGGTTCATCGGTGATGATGTAACCCTGCTGATCCATAAAGCGGGCTTTCCATTTGTAGCCGCCGATGACGTAGGAAATGTCCTTCCAGCTATAGCCTGCAGGTAGTTCGGCTATCGCGGTGAAAGGATAAGTTGGCGCCTGTCCATCCACAACCTTGGTCAGTTTCCACGGGTGGCCGGAGTTCATGAAGGTCGTATAAAGCGCTTCGTGGCATTGCGAACAGGTCGCTGAACCGACATATTCAGCGCCTGACGGACCGGCAGGTCCTTGCGGGCCTTCAGGGCCTTGAGCGCCAACGGGTCCCTGCGGGCCGGCAGGTCCTGGCTGGCCTGGCTGGCCTGCACAAGCTGCCAAAGCCACGGCAAGCAGAAGCAGACCAGCTACTACAAAAATGAGTTTTCGTGACATCGTATTCTCCTCATTAGGGTTAGATCTACGCACATAGTCTGGTACTAAGCAATAGCGATTTGTCTCGTCAATAGGCCTCCTTTTACATTGGCTTTACCAACCCAATACGTAGGTTGTATAACCCAAACATCAATTGATACAATAGGTTTATATGCCCAATTAAGATTAAAAACAAGTTAATAATTACGCAATTCTTTGTGACAAATGTCACATGGTTAGAAGTGATGGTTGGCGTTTCGTACTATTGATAGATGGTGTACAATACCCAAAGAGCGCCTATGTACGAGACTGGTTTCCACTTCGATATTCTGTTGATCTTTTTCATTTATGGTTTGGCTTTCTTTGCCATGGGGCTGGCGATGGCATTGGAAATCGGCCGCTTCCCATCCCTGATCAACATAAACCTTCTGGTGCCGTTGGCAGGGTTTGGTATCTTGCATGGCCTGCATGAATGGTTTGAGGTATACCTCATGCAGATTGTCTGGCTGGGGGCTGAATTTCCGGAATGGATTGCATGGTCTCGCCTTGTTCTATTGGCAATCTCATTTATTGTGCTTATTATTTATGGAGTAGGGGCTTTTCGGCTGCCGAGGCAAAAAGCAGTGCCTGTGGCAGCCCTGGGCTTGGGCATATTGCTGATCTATATTCTGGTTATTATTTTCAATGCAATAGCAGCATATCAGGCCGGTCAGGTGATCTGGTTGCGGTTTAGCGACGCACTGATCCGTTATTTGCTGGCTGTGCCGGGGGCGTTATTGGCGGCACAGGGTCTGCACTTTCAAGCCTTGGCGGCCAGGGCCGAGAACCGGCGCCCGCTGGCGGCCAGTCTGCAATGGGCGGCCTTGGGGTTTGGCATCTACGGTTTGACCCAAATCTTCGTCAATCAGGTGGATATGTTCCCGGCCCGCTGGATCAGCGCAGACGCCTTTCTGGCTGCTACCGGTGTGCCTATCCAGGCCATCCGTTCGGTCATGGCGATGGTGGTCATGATCGGCATGTTGCGTGCTACGCAGGTCGTGGAGGCCGAACGTCAAAAACAATTGCTGGCTGCTCAGCAGGCCCGATTGGAAGCGCTTGAGAAGATCCAGGTCGAGTTGACCAGGCGCGAGGCCATGCGCCGCGAACTGCTCCGCCATACAGTGCTGGCACAAGAGGATGAGCGGGCGCGCATTGCCCGCGAGCTTCACGACGAAACCGCCCAGATGTTAAGCGCCTTCACGCTCGACCTGGCCACGCTGCAAAATGTCCTCCCAGATCATCCGGATGTGAGGCTGCTGCTCGACCGCCTGCAAATAAACAGCCGGCAAATGTCACAAGGACTTTACCACCTTGTGCACGACTTACGGCCAGCCCAGTTGGATGATCTCGGGCTGGTGCCCACGCTGAATTATCTACTTGAGCGCGATTTTTCCCCCAAGGGTTTGAACGTTTCCCTCGCGGTCCAGGGAGAAGCTCGCCGGCTGGACCCGATCCTCGAAACCGTTTTCTTCCGCGTGGCGCAGGAAGCCGTCGCCAACGTTGCCCGTCATGCGAAGACAAAGAAGGCACAAATCCAATTGGTATACGCCCCAGAGCAAATCACTTTGAGGGTGATTGATTCCGGTATAGGCTTCGATCCTACCGAGACTTTCAATCCGCCACGCGGCTGGGGATTGGCCGGCATGCGTGAACGGGTCGAATCGGTAGGCGGGCGGTTGCGCATCCAATCCGCGCCGGGAAGAGGGACGACAATCGAGGTCGTCGTTCCAACCTCCGAGCAGCTGGTTCCTTCAAATGAGGAGATACGGGTATGAAAACGATCCGCTTGATGCTGGTAGATGACCACGATATTGTGCGCGTCGGCCTGAAATCCTTCTTGCAAACACAGGAAGATTTTGATGTAGTGGCCGAGGCAGTTAACGGCGAGGAAGCGGTGCCGCGCGCCATGGAGGCAAAGCCGGATATCATCCTGATGGACATCACCATGCCCGGCATGGATGGGATGGAGGCCACGCGCCGCTTGCGCGTCCTGTGCCCAGATTGCCTGATCCTGGCGCTGACCGTTCACGACGACAAACAATACTTCATGCAAATGCTGGCCGCCGGCGCATCCGGCTACATCACCAAACATGCCGCCGCGGACGACCTTATAGATGCCATCCATACCGTCGCCGCCGGTCATGTTTATTTGCAGCCTGCATTAGCCCGCTGGCTGTTGGAAGATTACCAGCGGCTGGTTCAACAACAGGGACAATCCTTTCAATCGCCGCCCGGCAATCACGTCACCATAGTTGGGTTGGATGCCCTCAGCCAACGTGAGCGGCAGGTGCTGGAAATGGTGGCGCAGGGGTCGAACAATCAACAGATCGGCGGAAGCCTCGGCCTCAGCCCCAAGACGATCGCCCGCCATCGTGAGCGGATCATGAACAAGTTGAACATGCACTCACGCACGGAGCTGGTCAAGTTCGCCATCCGCACCGGATTGGTGCAATTGTAATAACTGCCTCTGCCCATGGCGGGGCAGCCCTGCCCGGGCCAGTGGGGGGTAAGTGCACAAATATAGTGCGATTTCTCAGTTTCTCTTAATCTGAATGTGTAAAATCATTAGTGGTTAATAAAATAAGGGATGAGGGGTTGCGGACAGGCGAAAGCCGTCCGCAACCCCTCATCTTCCCGATATACGATGGAGGAACAAGGATGCAATCTAGCGCGAATTTTGGACGAGCCAAATTCATTGTCGGCGGCCTGCTGATCCTGGCCGCGGTGGTCTATCTCATCGCATCTTCGACCTCGGCCAGCGCCGAGTATTTTTTGACCGTGGATGAATTGCGCGCCAAGGGCAGCAGCGTGATCGGGCGCAACCTGCGCGTTTCCGGGGCGGTGATCGGTGACACGATCCAGTATGACCCACAGACTCTGAATCTTACTTTCGAAGTGGCGAACATCCCAGGCGACAATAAAGAGATCGAGGCCGCGGGTGGTCTGGCGGTTGTCCTGCATCAGGCCGTCATTGATCCGCTGCGTGCCCGCTTGAAGGTGATCTACAACGGTCCCAAGCCAGACCTCTTGCGGGACGAAGCGCAGGCCATCATGACCGGGCAACTGGGCGAAGATGGCATCTTTCACGTGGACGAACTCTTGCTCAAATGCCCGACCAGGTACGAAGAGGCTTTACCGGCGCAAGCCGGCGGAAATTAAGAAGCACGTAAACACGAGACCTGACAGGTTTTTATGAAACCTGTCAGGTCTCATGATGGTAGCTGCTTCTACTGTGCCAGGCGGAGCAGCTACCATGATAGGAGTCCTTCATGATTGCAGATTTCGGCTTCGGCGTTTTAGTGGTGACCTTCATCCTGACGTTCTTCAGCATGGGCGCTGCGCTGTATGGCGCGCGGACAAAATCCCACCCCTGGGCAGAAAGCGCCCGGCGCGCCATGCTGCTCACCTTCCCGCTGCTCACGCTCTCGTCCCTGGCGCTGATCTATTTGCTGGTTGGAGGCCATTACGAGATTCAGTACGTCTACTCTGTAACCAGCAATTCCATGCCGCTCTATCTCAAAATCACCGCCCTGTGGGGTGGGCAGGCCGGTTCGCTGCTCTTCTGGGCATGGCTGCTCTCAGCCTTTACCTCGGCAGTCACCCTGCGCAATTGGGAGCGCGACCGCGAGTTCCTGCCCTGGGTGATCCTGGTCTCCTCAGTGACACTGGCTTTTTTCCTTTCGCTGATCATCTTCTTTGAAAACCCTTTTAGTAGCTGGTGGCAGACGGCCTCCGGCGAGGTGGCGGCCATGTTCCGCCCGGCCGGCGCGGTACTGCTTACACCCCGAGACGGACGGGGCTTGAACCCGTTGCTGCGGCATCCGGGCATGATCATCCACCCGCCGCTG
>JAHIMK010000070.1 GCA_018896675.1 Nanobdellota archaeon | reverse complement strand
CCCAAATAATCCTAATTGTTGAGGCAATTCATGGATAATTATTAAAATTGTAGTTATTATTCCTAATCTTATGTCTAATAAAAAACTTGCAGCAATTATTAAGCCATCAATAAAATTATGTACTGAATCTCCAATTAACATCATATATGTGAAAGGATGAGAACATTTCTTACAATGGTGCCAATGAAAATATCCTTCTATTAACATGAAAGTAATTAATCCAATAAAAACAAAAGTTATGGCTGAAGAAACAGGAAGAAAACTAAATGAATCTTCTAATAAATGAAAAAAAGCTCCGCCTAAAATGCTTCCAGCAGAAAATGCAACAAGGTAAATTGTTAAATTATTGAGAACTTTATCTTTTACCCAAAAGAAAGTTAAACCAATAAGACCCAATAACGTGTTAATGATTGTTGCTGTTAAAATCCATAAAAATTCATTCATTTTAAAGCCATCCGAAAAATATACTTATTAACATTCCTATGCCCAATAATAAGATGATTATGCCTGCAATCAAGTGTAGAACTTTTAATTTTCTTTTTCTCCATTCTTCAGCTTGTTCTGTTGTAGTAAAACCAGAGTAGACTGCTAAAGTAATAATTAACATAGGAAGTATAAATATTAAATTGTATAATATTAATAACATTGTTGCATGATTTCTTGTAGTTAACTCTGCCAACATTCCTAGAATTATAATATAAGGTCCAGATGTACAAGGTAATAAAAATAAGCTGATTAAAAATCCAATCAAGAAAGCACCAGGGATTGAAGTAACATGTTTTAATAATGACTTCATTTTTGGACGCCAGCCTAAAGGCACTTCCATAATGAACCATTTACCATACCATAAGTAATCCTTCAGATTAAATAAACCCACTAATATTGCTAGAATTCCAACAATTATGAAGAAAATTCTTGTCAAGCCTGAAGCTACTAAGGCTGTATATAAACCAAATCCCATCAAGAAATATGAAATAAAAATAGATAAAGAGAATGCCAGGCCTGCGTACAATGCTCTTTTTTTAATTCCAGATGCTAAGATTGTTGTTAATAATAAGATTAATACAGCAAAAGCACAAGGATTGATTGCATCCACTGCAGCAGCTAAAATTACTGCAGGAATTGTTAGTTCTTTTGGATCTATATTTGGTTTTGGTACAAAATTGTTTAAAATATCTTTTGGAGATACACATTCTTCAACAGAACATCTTTCAATATCTTTAATTAAAACTTCTTTTAAAGAATCTGTAAAACCAGCATGTACTTGTTTATCAATAAAAGTTGTAGGTACACCTTGAATTTCTGTGTCATAAGCCAAGGACATTCTTTCAAATAAATCTCTATTTTCATCATTAAAGTATACTTCAAATTCTACAAAGTTTAAGTTAGGATAATCATCTTTAATAGAGTCTATAAACTCTAATAGTTGTGCACAATGCTGGCATCCTTTTCCATGAAAATTATATAAATCTACTTGATTATCTGCTGCAACAAAATTTAAACTAAGTAAAAATATAAACAAAATCATTAAACTATAAATTAATTTTTTCATGCGTATTCTTTGTTTTAATAATTATGATTTATTAAGTTTTCTATATGTACCATTTAGATAGAAATAAGATTAAAGCCTAATAACTCTTAATTTTTAGATTATTGTAAAGAAAAATAATGAAATTATAAAAAGGAAATATAATGCAAGTAAAATTAAGCCTTCTATCTTGGTTAATTTCCATTCAGTTTTAATAAAAATTACTAATAGGAGGCTCATAAAAATCATAAAAGGTATGGCATAATAGACACTTTCTTTTATTAAGCTTAAAGGATGTATAAGCCCTGAAATCCCTATAATTAGTCCTATATTGGCTATAATTGAACCTAAGATATTTCCTAAAGCAATATTCCCAAAACCTTTTTTTGCAGCAGTTAATGATACACTTAATTCTGGTAATGTTGTTCCAATAGACATAATGCTTATGGCAATAAGTGTTTGAGGAATGTTGAAAAAGTTGGCGAAGAAAATTGCTTCAGTTACAAGATATTTGGCTCCTAAAACAATGAAAAAACCCGAAATAATTAAGATTATTGAGTCTTTAATTAGGAGTTTTCGTATAATTTTTTTTTGATTTTTCTTTTTTCTGAATCCATTTTTGATTATTTGCAAGTACTGGAATTTTAATATGTAATTTATGAAAGCCCTTAAATGAAATTTGCCTTTTAATTTCACTCTTGTTTGAAATGTGAATAAGAGATATAATAAATAAATTACTAACAGTAAGCCTGCTTCAATCCTAGAAATATTTTGGTTAAGTGCTGCCAAAAGAAAAAGTCCGACAACTATTAGCATAATAAGGCCATCTTTTTTAATCATATTCTTTTTTCCTTTGATAATATAAAGAGTTGCAGTAATTCCAATAATTAATCCCACATTAGCTATGTTGCTACCAACCACATTTCCTATAATTATCCCACTTTCTTGTTTTATAGAGGCAAATATTGCTGATGCAAGTTCAGGTATTGATGTACCTATAGCAACAACTGTTAAGCCTATTATGAAACCTGACACTCCTAAATTTTTAGCAATAGATGCAGCTGATTTAACAAAGTAATCAGAACCTTTAACTAACAACGCCAATCCAATAATGAACAATATTAATTCTATAATCATTATTGAAAATTAAGTATTTATAAGTTAAAAACCTTACTCTTAAGATAAGTAACTTTTAATAACTAAAAATCTCTTTAATTATTATGCAAGAACTGTTAAAAAAAGCTTTAGAAGAAATTAAATTAAGTAAAACAGAAGAAAAAAAATTGTTAAAAATAGCTAAAGCTGTAATTAAAAAGATTAAGATAGGTAAAGCTAAATCTGTATTAGGCGGATCTGCTGCTAAAAGCACTTGGTTGCAGAACAATCATGATATTGATATTTATGTGAAATTTGATTTATATAAGTATAAGAATGAAAACATTTCTGAAATATTAAAGAAAGAATTAGTTAAAAAATTTGGTAAAGTTGAATTACTGCATGGTAGCAGAGATTATTTTCAAATTAAAGAGCAAGGTTATGACATTGAAATAGTTCCTATCCTAAAAATAAAAAATGCTACACAAGCTTTGAACATTACAGACATATCTCCGTTGCATGTTAAATGGGTTAGGAAACATAGAAAGTTAGCAGATGAAATGAGATTGGCTAAAACTTTTTTTAAAGCTAATAAATTATATGGTGCTGAATCTTATATTAAAGGATTTTCAGGTTATGTGCTAGAGATTTTGGTTGCTTATTATGGTAGCTTTGCATCTTTTGTTACAGATTTAGCAAGATGGGATAATAATTCTAAAAAGATAATAGATGTTGAAGGTTATTATATTGGCAAAGATATTCTTCAGGAATTGAATGTAGCTAAAGTTGTATCGCCTTTAATTTTAATAGATCCAGTGCAGAAAGAAAGGAATGCTGCGGCTGGCGTAGGCAAGCAAACATTTTCTAAAGTGATAAATTTAGCTAATGAATTTTTATCCAAACCTTCTATAAAATATTTTGTTAAACAAACAGTTACTAAAAACTCTTTGAACAAAGGCATAGTTTTAGAAGTAGTTCCTTTAGAAGGTAAAAAAGATGTGGTTGGTGCTAAGTTATTGAAATGTTTTGAATATATTAAGCAAGGGTTAAGGAAAAACGATTTTATAGTTGAAGAAGCAGATTGGGAATATGAGGATAAAACATTATTTTGGTTTAAAATTAAGCAAGAGAAATTGTCTAAGTCTAAAAAGCATTTAGGCCCTTTTGTCAAAGATAAGGAAAGCGTCAAACATTTTAAACAAGTTTGGAAAGGTTCTAAAGTTTTGAAAGATAAAGATAGAGTTTATGTCATGAAAAAAAGAAAATATTTAGATCCTAAAAAATTGATAAAAGATTTGATTAAAACTGAATATATTAAGGAAAAAGTTAAAGGGGTGAAATTATGAAATCAGAAATTATTGATAAGTTTGCAATCTTAATTACTTCAGCTTTTGGGTTGGTTGCTGCTTTGGCTTGGAATGAAGCAATGAAAGGGGCATTTGCAAAGTGGGAAATACAGTTTTATGGTCCTTGGATTTATGCTGGGTTTGTTACTATCTTGGCTGTAGTCTTAACTTTGTGGGTTGGTCGCTTGGCAGAAAAAACTAAGCAGATAGATATTGAAAAAGAAGTAAGAAAAAGATTAAGGAAAAAATAATTAACTAAATCTTGGTCTAGAGCTAAAACGTTTTTTATCTCCAAAACTTCTTGGGCCTGAATTTCTTCTATTACCAAAACTTTTTTGATCTGAATTTCCCCTATCACTCTCTGAATTCTTTCTATTCCCAAAACTTCTTGGGCCTGAACTTCTTGGATTTGAGTTTCTTCTATTACCAAAACTTCTTCTATGGCCACCAAAATTATTTCTTCTAGGTCTTTGTCCAAAATTACTTGATTTAATTGGAACAATATTTTCGGTATGTGGTTTTTCTAACTTTTCCACATTAAAAGTTCTATACTCTCTAAGAACTCTGCCAAAATTATCATGGTCTAATTCACAAATTAAGTTCATTACCATTCCTTCTTCACCAGCTCTGGCAGTTCTACCAATTCTATGCACGTAATCTTTAGCATCTTTTGGGATTTCATAATTGCATACATGTGAAACGTTTTCTATATGTAGTCCACGAGCAGCTACATCTGTACAAACTAAAACTCCAACTTTTCCTTTATTGAACATTTCAATAGTGCCACTTCTCTTGTTTTGTGATAAGCCGCCATGTATTGAAACTGCATCAACTTTGTTAGCTCTCAAGTTTTTATTAACAAAATCTGTAGTGTTTCTTGTGTTACAGAAAATTATTGCTAAACCAGAGATCTCTGTTTTTAACAGATGTACTAGTAAGGCTAATTTGCCATGTTTCATAACATTGTAATAAACTTGTTTAAGTTTGCTTGGATCAACTTGTCTTTCAGCCAAAATAGTTATTGAATCTTTCATGTATCTGTTAGCCAAAGTTTTAATCTTTGAAGAAATGGTTGCAGAGAAAAATAAAGTTTGTCTCTCTTTGGGACATACCCTAATTATTCTTTCAACATCATCTATGAAACCCATGTCAAGCATTCTATCAGCTTCATCCAAAACTAATATTTTTATTTTAGACAAATTAACAGTTCGTCTTTGAAGATGGTCTAACAATCTTCCAGGTGTTGCAACTACAACATCAACTTTTCTAAGATTATCAATCTGCGGATTTATTGAAACTCCTCCGTAAATAGACATAACTTTTAATTGCGGTGTTAATTCTTTTATGGAATTTCTAACTTGTTCAGCCAACTCTCTTGTTGGTGCCAAGATTAATGCCTGCAATCCTTCGTTAGGCTTAACATGCTCTGCAATGCTGCAGCCAAAAGCTAATGTCTTTCCAGAACCAGTTGCTGATTCTCCAATTAGGTCTTTCCCTTTTACAATATGTGGGATAGATTTTTCTTGTATTTCTGTAGGATTAGTAAATCCTAATTTTTGTATTGCTTGAAGTAAATTATTACTTAAGCTCATATTTTCAAATGTATTCATTTTTTTAATCTCCTTAAATTTAGCACTTGTGTTAGAAAAAGCGAAATGTTAATTGAAGATTAAGCAAGTGCTTTCTCTGATCGTGTCTATCTTTATAGAATATTAGTTAAATCCATAGTTTATAAAGGTTTCTATTTGTTACCTAGTGGTAGTATCAAATTTTAGGAGTTTATTGATTTAAAAGGATTTTTTTATAGCCGCTGCAATATTTGCTTTAGGTTGTTTAAAGGGAAATTAAACATTATTTGCTTCAACCAAACAAAGCTAGTTGTTGATTAAAAACAAGACTAAAGAAAGCTAAAGAAAGCCTCTATAAAACAACAATACTCTATAAATCGTATACTCTACACTAAAAGAAGATACTGCTGAACATTATAGGAATCAAATTAACAACTTATTTAATGCTTTAATGCAAAAAGCTTTCAAAGGAGAATTGATAAAATGACTCCTAGGAACATTTATAAACTCTCAAAAAAATATATTTATATTTTAAGTCCCTGGTATCTTGCTTGCAACATGCCATGTCTTATATTCTTTTCTGGAGGTATTATTTATGTCTAAAAAAGCGATTATATTTATTAATAAGAAAGAATGGTTATAAGACAGAAGATTTGGCTGTTTTGGATAGTTTTAAGTTGGTTAAGATGATTGAAGAAGATAAGTTTAGTTCTGATGAGATGAAGAAGTTGCGTAAGTTTATTGAAAAGAAGAAGGTTGAAAGTGTTAGGTTGAGTAAGTTTGATGGTGGTTAGTTAGAGGCTTTCTTTTTATTGTTTAGGTTGTTTGTTATTAGTTTTGTGGTGATTATTCTGTCTGCTTTCTTTAACAATGTAATTAAGCTCATCAGTGGATGGAAGGCTAAGCATATACTTTGATACAAAAATCTGGTTTGATAATCCTCCAAGAGCATACTTGACAGATACACTATTTTTCTTTGCAGCAAGTATAATGCCTATCGGATCATTGGTATTTTCTTTGCCCCTAAAACAATTAAGATAGAGATTCATCTGTCCTATATCTTTAGATGTGGCTTCCCCTATCTTTAGATCTATAAGAACGAAGCATCTTAAACTTCTATGAAAAAGTACAAGATCTACATAATAATTTTTATTTCCCAATGTTACCCTATACTGCCGCCCAACAAAATCAAAACCTCTGCCAAATTCTAAAAGAAACTCCTGTAAGTTGTCAATTATCCTTTGTTCCATCTCTTTCTCAGAATATTTTTCATTATCATTAAGCCCTAAGAACTCGAAGATATAAGGGTCTTTCACAACGTGTTGTGGATTTTTTATGGGATTCGTCTGCAAAATCAGGCTATTATTGCTATCAATCGTTCTTCGATGGAACAATGCGGAAGCCTTTTGCCTTTTTAAATATCTTACACTCCATCCTTCGATAACGCATTGTCTTTCGTAAAAATGCCTCTCGATATCATCTTCTATTTTTAACAGCTCAAAATAATGGCTCCACCCTAATTGGTGAGACAGTGTCTCACTTTTTGGGTAATTGAGGTATAGTAACCTCATATAAACAAGATTGCTTCTGCTAAAACCCTTACCGTATTTGGATTTTAAATCATTTGAAAGGCGATCTAGCAGTTTTATACCATACTTTGCCTTTACCTTTCCGGACTGCTCAAATTCAACAACCTGCCTCCCCATTCTCCAATAGGTTTGTAATATAACATTATTGATAGCTGTAAAAGCTTGCTTACGCCCATCTTCCAACAATGAACTGATTTCGAATAGTAAGCTGTTATATCCTTTTTTTGATAAGTTTGCCATGCGCTTTTGCTGTTAGGGTTAGTCTTTATTAAGTATGCTTTGAAAAAAGGCTTGTTTTTACAGAAAAATTGAAAGATATTTCTTAGTGTTAGAATTTTCATTTGCCTCTGCTAAGCAAAGCTAGTTGTTAATTACAAAGCAAAACAAAGCAAGTAAAGAAAGCGGCTACAAACCAAACTGAAAATATAACCAAAAACTAGTAGATATGCACTCCACTTGCCACTTGACAACTACGCTTAAAGTATTTAAAGCAGTGATGTTATTTTACTTATCATGGCTGAAAATAATAAAATTGTCATTTTTCAGGACAAGAAAATAAGAAGAATTTGGTATAATGAAGAATGGTTTTTTCAGTAATTGATATTGTTCAAGTATTAACAGGGAGTAAAGACTCTAATGACTATTGGTATAAACTTAAAAAAAGAGAATCAGAATATGGAGTTGAACTATCGACAAATTGTCGACAGTTGAAATTAGGGGCTCCTGACGGGAAACAAAGGTTAACAGATTGTGCCAATACAAAAAATATGTTTAGAATTATACAATCTATCCCTTCCAAAAAAGCAGAACCATTCAAGCAATGGCTGGCACAAGTAGGCTATGAAAGAATTGAAGAAATTGAAAACCCAGAGTTAGGGCAAGATAGGATAAAAGAATATTATGAACTTAAAGGATATCCTAAAGATTGGATTGATAAAAGATTAAGGGGAATTGCAATAAGGCAAGAATTAACAGATGAATGGAAAGATAGAGATGTTAAAACAGAAAAAGAATTTACAATTTTAACTAATGAAATAAGTAAAGCCACTTTTGGAAAGACTATTGGCGAATATAAAGAGTTCAAACAACTTCAAAGAAAAAATCAAAATTTACGGGATCATATGACTGATTTAGAATTAATATTTACTATGCTTGGAGAAAAATCCACTACTGAGATTACAAAAGTAACAAATTCGCAAGGATTTGATGAATGTAACGATTCAGCGAATAAAGGTGGAAATATTGCAAAAAGAGCAAGAGAAGACCTTGAAAGAAATTTAGGAAGAAGCATAATTTCTAAAAAGAATTATTTACCAAAACAAGAGAAGAAAAAGCTTATAAAAGTTTAATTAATAGCTTATCTTTATGGATGTATTATTTGTAACAGGAAATAGGAATAAGTTTGATGAAGTTAAGTTAATGGCTGAAAAACACGGCATTAATTTGCTTTGGTCTGATTTAGATGTAGTTGAACATAAATATGACTCTGTTAAGGAAGTAAGTATGGCCAAAGCCTTGAGCGCTGTAAAAATTCTTAATAAGCCTTTGATTGTTGAAGATACTGGTATTTTTTTCAAAGATTTTAACAATTTTCCTGGAGCTAATGCAAAGGTTGTGTTTAGTGGAATTGGTGTTGATGGAATCTTAAAGATATTAGAAGGAAAGAACAGGGAAGCTACTTTTGTGACTTCTTTTGCTTTTATCAAGCCTGGAATGCAGCCGCTAACTTTTATGGGTGAATGTAGTGGTAAGATTACTGAAAAACCCAGTAAAGTTATTGATTTTGCTTATGATACTATTTTTATTCCTGATGGTGATTCAAGAACTTTTTCTGAAATGAGCAAAGAAGAGAAAGAAAAGTATTCTCATAGGAAAAAAGCTGTTGAAAGTTTTTTTACTTGGTTTAGGGAAACTAAAAACATATAACTAAGCCTCCATAATCTTTTTAAGTTATTTTTCTATTAAGTCTTACATGTGTGGAATTATTGGATACAAAGGTGATAAATTAGCAGTCCCAATTGTATTAAAAGGTCTTAAAAGCCTTGAATATAGAGGTTATGACAGCTGGGGGATAGCTACAAAATCAAATTCTGAAATAATTGTAAACAAAGCAATTGGAAAAATTGGTGAAGTTGAGATAAAAGACATAATGTCTGAAAATATAGCAGGTTCTGTTATAGCCGTAGGCCATACTCGGTGGGCAACTCATGGAAATGTAACTAAAATAAATGCTCATCCGCACTTGAGTCAGAATTTAAGCATAGCAGTAGTACATAATGGTATTATTGAAAATTATTTAGAATTAAAGAAAATGCTTAAGGCAAAAAATATAATTTTTAATTCTAAAACTGATAGTGAAGTTATACCTAAATTGATTGAATATTACCAGTCAGCAGGTAAAAATTTTAGAAATGCTTTTACTGAAACTTTAAGAAAGCTTCATGGAAATTTTGCAATTGTTGCAATAAATAATAGTGATGATGAAATTTGGTTTGGAAAGAGAGGTTCTCCATTAGTTCTTGGGTTAGGGCAAGATGAATTTTTTGTTGCTTCTGATGTTCCTGCTTTTTTAGAGTATACAAATAAAGTTATTTATCTTGATGATGATCAGTATGGTAAAATCTCAGATAATATAGAAATTTTTCAGTTAAAAGATAATGTTTCAGTACCTAAACAAGTTCAAACAGTAGAATGGGATATTGCGCAAGCACAGAAAGGAGATTTTCCTCATTTTATGATTAAAGAAATTAATGAACAAAAAAATTCAATCAAGCAAGCAATAGGACAAAATTCTGGAGTTATTGAAAATGTAATAAGTCTTTTGAAAGATGCTTTTGGCATTTTCTTTGTAGGTTGTGGAACAAGTTATCATGCTTGTGTTTCAGCAAGTTATAATTTTTCTCATATAGCACATAAACATATTAATGTTGTTTTAGCTTCTGAATTTAGGAATTATGAAGAATTCTTAACTGAGAAGACATTGATGGTTGCTGTTTCTCAATCAGGAGAGACTGCTGATTTGATTGATGCTGTAAACATTGCAAAGAAAAATGGTGTTAAAGTAATTAGTATAGTAAATGTTATGGGTTCAACATTGCAAAGGTTGAATGATATTTCTATAATGATGAATGCTGGACCAGAGATTTGTGTTTGTTCAACAAAAAGTTATACTTCACAGCTTGCTATTTTGCTTTTGTTAGCTTACGGAGTAGCTGGTGATTTAGAAAGTGGTAAATTATTGATAAAAAAAACTGCAAGTTATGTTGAGCAAGTTATATCTGAAAATATTGAAATTGCAAAAAGTTTAGCTAAAAAAATAAAAGATGAAAAAAGTTGTTTTTTAATTGGTAGAGATTTAGCTAATCCTTCTGCTTTGGAAGGTGCTTTGAAAATAAAAGAAGTAAGTTATATTCATGCTGAAGGGTTTGCTGCTGGAGAATTAAAACATGGTGCCATAGCTTTAATTGAACAAGGAACGCCTTTGATTGCTTTTGTAACTCAGGAAGTAAAACAGTTAACATTGTCTAATACTGAAGAAGTAAAATCTAGAGGTGGATTTATTATAGGAGTAAGTACAGAACCTTGTGATACTTTTGATGTTTTTTTTAATGTACCTGATGTAGGACAAGCTAATCCTTTGCTTATGATAATACCTATTCAGTTGCTTTCATACTTTTTGGCTATTGAAAAAGGATTAGATCCTGATAAGCCTAGAAATCTAGCTAAGTCTGTAACTGTTAGATAGAATTGTTTAAGGAAACTATTATAGTAACTTTTTAAAGAGTTGTATATTATTTGATACATATGTATACAAAAAGATACAAAGAAGAAATAATAAAACTTTATACTTAAAGTTATGATAAACAGTTCTAAAGTTCTGATTTAGATATATTGACAACTGCTAAATTACCATTACACTTAATACCTTATAAAATCCATAAAGTTGAACTTTCCGAAACTTCTGTAAAAAACCAAGAAGCTTTATTAAAAGAAATAGAAGAAAACCCTGTAATATTGGGTGGACATTCACTCTACTTAGATATTATGTGGTGGAATTATGCAAAAACTTGATTGGTGTTTAAAATTAAAAGATGGTTTGAAAATAATAAATTCTAATGAAAGGTTATAGGGTGAGTTAGAAACTAAAAACATATAAAGGTCTAAACTTCTAATTTTTTGTATGTCAAGATTAGCTATAATAGAACGTGAAAAATGTATCAATAAAGGCGGCTGCGAGTTCATCTGCGGTAAAGTTTGTCCAATTAACAGGACAGGGGCAGAATGTATTGTGGAGTCTGAAGTAGATAATAAGCCCATTATAGATGAAATTTTGTGTAGCGGTTGCGGTATTTGTCCAAAAAGGTGTCCAACTCAATGTATTTCTATTATTAAGTTACCTGAAAAGTTAAAGATGGATCCGATTCATAGGTATGGTGAAAATGCTTTTGAATTGTTTAACTTGCCTATACCTAAGAAAGGGAAAGTTGTAGGTATTTTAGGTAGGAATGGTATTGGTAAAAGTACTGCATTGAATGTTTTAGCAGGAGTAGTAAAACCTAATTTAGGAAATTTTAAAGAGCAACCAACAGATGAAGAAATTATTGAAAAATATTCAACTACGATGTTGGGAGATTATTTTAAGAAATTATTTTCAGGTAACATAGCTGTTTCATACAAACCGCAAAGGATTGATCAAATTCCTAAACAGTACAAAGGAACTGTTATTGAGTTGTTGACTAAGATTGATGAGAAAGGCATTGCTAAAAAATTGTTAAAAGAATTAGATATGGAAAATTTAGTTGATAGAGATATTAGTAAGTTGTCTGGTGGTGAACTGCAAAAGGTTGCAATAATTGCAGCCGCTTCAAGAAAATCTGATGTTTATTATTTTGATGAACCTGCTTCGTTTTTGGATGTAACTACTAGAATTAAAGTTGCTAAATTAATTAGAAGTTTGTGTGTAGATGCTGCAGTATTAGTAGTTGAACATGATTTGGCTACATTGGATTATATTTCTGATGAAATTCAAATTGTTTATGGTGAGCAAAGTGCTTACGGAATTATTTCTCAGTCAAAAGCTGTAAGAAGAGGTATTAATGAATACTTAGATGGATATCTTCCTGATGATAATGTTAGGTTTAGAGATTATTCAATCAAGTTTTTCCAGACAGCTGCTGAACGGCATGTTAGCAAAAATAGTTTATTGAAATTTCCAGAACTTGAAAAAAATTATGAAACATTCTCTTTAACAACTAAAGAAGGAGAAGTTAAGAAAGCAGAAATTTTGGTAGTGATGGGTGCTAATGGTTTAGGTAAATCTACTTTCTTGCAAATGTTATCTGGTCAAATTAAACCTGATACTGGTAAAGTTGAGAAAGTTAAGATTGCATTTAAAGAACAATATCCTGTTGTTATTAAAGGTACTGTTAAAGAAGTTTTAATGGCGGCTGCTAAAGAAAAGTTTACTAGTGGTTGGTATAAGCAAGCTATTTTGGATAAGTTAGGATTGAGGAAGTTACTAGATAATGAAGTTAAAACTTTGTCTGGCGGTGAATTACAAAAATTGCATATTGCTTTAACTTTGTCTCAAGCTTGTGAGATTTATGCTTTTGATGAGCCATCTGCATTTATTGATGTTGAAGATAGATTGATTGTTGCTGAAGTTATCAAAGATTTTGTTATTAAGAACGAAGTTTGTGCAATTGTTGTTGACCATGATGTGCAGTTTATTGATTATATTGGTGACAGCATGTTGGTGTTTGAAGGCATTCCTGGTAAGCAAGGTAGTGTTTATGGTCCTGTAACTAAGAAAGAAGGTATGAATAAAGTTTTAGAAATGCTGGACATAACTTATAGGCAAGACAAAGAAAGTAAAAGGCCTAGAATTAATAAGCCGGGCAGTCAGTTAGATCAGCAGCAAAGAAGTAAAGGTAATTTCTATTATCATTAAATCTCTTTTATTGCTTTAATCCATTCATTAGGATTTTTTCTTTCTAACAAACTTCCTAATCTAAAAATTACAAAATGTTTGGCTTTGTTTTTCTTTAAGAATTTTATATCTTTTCTAAATTCTTTAACTGATTTGTAAACTGGTTCATTATTAAAAATTCCTTTAGAAATCAAACCTAATGCAAAGTAAGTTTTGTCTTTATCTTTAGTTAGCATGAATAATCTATAATATAATCTGTACAAAGGTCTTAAGATTTTAGGAATAAAAGTTGAGTAATACATGAAGTTGTAAGTCAAACTTTTATCTTTAAAGAAGCCATAGCGTTTTACTGCAAAGTTTGGGCAAGGAAATGTTGAAAGTATTACATTGCTCTTTTTAGAAATTTCTTTGATAACTTCATGCAAGTATTTTTTATTCTTTTGTCTTTTCAAAAAATAGTTTGTAAGCCAAATGTTTAAACTTCCTTTTTTAGGGATTGGTGGTTCAATGTCTATTTTGATATTAATGCCTTTGAACTCTTTTAATAAATCAATATCTTTTTTTTCAGTAAAGCCTGAGAACCAATAACCTCTAGTTTTTGGCAAGACAGGCCAGGCTCCTAATATGTTAATATTTTTAGAACTAAACTTTTTCTTTTGAAGAAAATCTTTTTTGTTTTTACAGCTAATATAAGTATTAACTTTAAGATTATTTTTTTTCAAAAGTTCGTTTAACTTTTTCCAATTAATCTTATTAGGAAATTCGCACCAAAAAATTATTCTTTCCATTATTTTTCAATATACTTTTTTATTTCTGCTACGAACTCTTTTGCTTGGTGTCTATAATTGTCGTATTCTTTCCCTGTTACTTCTTTTATGTCTCTATTTACAACGCCTTTGAAAAGTTTATAGAACATTCTCATTGTTCCTGCAGCTCTTTGGGAAACGTGTTTTTTTGGAATCAAAGTTTTTTCCATCATGTCTGCAACGTGGTCTGGAGAGGGTGGTATTTCTCCATATTTCATTAATGCTGCGTGTGCAGAGTCAATTACTGCCCAGTATAAGTCAACAGTTGCTGACAATAAATGTCCTTTAGCTCTTGATAATGATGCCGGAGCCATTACAAAATAAGTGTAAATAGATTCCTTGCTTGGTCTTATTTTCCCTTCGTCAAGTAAAGCTTGCAATGGGTCAAAAAATCCAGTATCTACTAAAGCTACTCCGTGCCTTAGAATATTTATAGCAACTGGATCGCCAGCTCTAACATATTCCCAGAAGCTAGTGAATTTCATAGATTGGATATGGAGCTTATCTTTGTCAGTGTTTGCAATAATCTTTTCCATAATAATTCTGTATGTCTGAACAATTTCAGGATTGAATTTTATCCTTACATCATCCAAAATAATTAAAATGTCAACATCTTTTTTGGCTTTGCCTTGTTGTACTGCTGAACCGAATAAAATTATAGCTTTGATAAATTCTCCAAATTCTTTGTATGCTCTTTGCGCAAACTTTTTAGCAATATCAAATTCTTTTTTTGGAAAATCTGATTTGACTGTTTTTGTTTTCTTTTCAACTTTGAATTTCATTTGATCACCTCGTTATTCTAATGGCACTCCTGACCACCAATTATCTTCTTGACTTTTAGGATTAATTAGATAGCCGCCTGCCATATAACTTGAACTGAAAGTTCTTCCGAAATAACTTCCTTCAATATCTGTCCATGATTTTGATACGTTTCCTACTCTGTACATTGGAGAGCCTGCAACTTTTGCCCATGCTCCTAACATAGTATTCATAATGTTTTCACCTTCACCTTGTGCGCCAGGTTCAACTATTATTTTGTCTTTCAAGCCGGCTTTTTTGAATTCTTTCATAAACTCTTCAATTGGAGCATTACCTTGCCCAGGTGTTAAATGTTCGTCAGCATAACCAAAGTTATCTGCCATGTGGACGTGACCAATAATTTTATTGTCCATTAAATCTTTAACTTGTTTTGAGAACCATTTCTTGAATTCTACATCCGAATCTTTTCCTTCTTCTGTTTTGAAATATTTTCTCCAGATGTTTGCATGACCAATATCAAATGTTGCTTTGATTCTTTCTTCAGCCATTTTTTCTGCTTGTTTTTGAGAATATTTTTGTTTACTAACTAATTCAGTAGCCATGGCTTTTCTGGATTTTAAAATAAGTTCTTTCAATTCTTGAGGATGTCCGCCGTATCTTTCAGCAAAAACATTTTCAGGAGAAATAGATAAAGGTTTTTTTAATCCTCTTTTCTTTTCAACTGCCATGGCATACAATCCTAGTTGTGCTATGTTTTTAGCAGATTCTTCGATAGCATATTCTTTTAATGGTTGAATCCTTTCTTTACCATCTTTACTTTTAAAACGATTTTCAACATCTACTCTTTGCCTTCCTGCTGCTTCAAAGTTTTCTAAAGCATGATTATAACTTTTTTTGTATAATTTTAATCCTTTTTCTAAATATTCCTGAGGATTTTCTAAGAATTTTTTATGTTCTTTATAATCTGCTTTGGATGGAGCTATTTGCATTTCTTCTGCATATATCATTGCAGCATAATCAGCACCTTTTTTATTTTTCTTTTCAAGCTCTTTGACTGAACTAACTTTTTTCATGACTAAATCGTATGCTTTTTTTGCTTCCTCTGCCTGTTGTGACCATCTTTTTTCTTCAGCGCTTGCCCTTAGTCTTTCCTTGTCAAGATAAGCCTGATAAAATAATTTTTCAGCCGGAATATTTGTTTTTTTTTCTTCATCTTTAAAATCTTTATAACCCCAATCTTTGTAAACATAATTTCCATCTTTGTCTACTTTTGGAACATTAATGCCATTTACATTCTCTGTTTCAAGTTTAGGCAAAGTAATGTCTCTGGTAATTGCAGTTATCTCTCCAGTTTGAGTATCTACCAAGCCAAGCATAGCTTTTCGTTCTTCATCAGGATAAGCTTCAAATTCTTTGCCAGCTTCTGAAATTCCTCTAGGAAATTCTCCTGTATGCACAACTATTGGACCGCCTTCAGCAGTATCTGCAGCAAAGTCAATAGCTCTCTTAACTTCTTTCATAGATTCAGTTGCAACAGCTTGATCAAACCTTTTTTCACCCATGCCTGCAAAACCTGTAATATTAGCAGAAGCATGTGTGCTTAAAGTGACATCATTAATTTTGGCCATTTGCCTAATATCTTCTCTTTTTTCTTTACCAATAGTTCCAGGAGTAACGCCAGTAGGTTGGTTTATTGAACCTCTACCAACTCCCATGAAACCTAGTTCAACATGATTGGCACCAGCAGTAACAGCTGACTTTAAATTAACCCATGGGTCGCCAATCCCCATAGAAACACCTATGTCTTTTGTGCTTAAATTTATTTGTTCTATAGGCTTTTTGCTCATTCCATTCCAATAATCTGTACCAAAATTTACCATTTTGTAATTCTTATAACCTGTTTCTAAACTTATAAATTCTTTGTTTTAGGAGTCTTTATCTAATTTAATCTGTTCAAATTTACCAATCAACTCTTCAAATGTCTTGCCTTTTTTTCTTGCAAAATCTAAGGAGATCATAGAACTTTTACCTTTACTCTCTTTCAAATTATCTACTGGAACAAAAAACCAGCCAATATTATCAAAACGTATTGCTATCCACGGTTCTGCACCGAATGAAGAAGAAAAACTTAACATTTGTTTTACAGAATCTTCATCAAAATATTTTTTGTCAGTTTTAATTGCTTTACATTCTAAAGCTAATACTCTTGAACCATTACCAGCAACTAAATCTGTAGAAGGCCTTTTAGTAGAACCAGAGCCAGCTACTCTTGCACAGCCCCAACCATTATCCCAAAACAAATGAAATAATTCTCTTTCTGCTTTTGTACCTTTTTTCTTAGTACAAATCCTCTTTTTCCCCATTAAGTATAAGAAATAGATTTACAATTTATTAAACTTGCTGTAAGTTCTTTGAAAAATTCTGCTGGATATTATTTCTATTATAGTTCCAAGTATGAAAATCGAAAGCATTGCTATTATAATATAAGACCATTCTATTCCTAGGACAGTTGTACTGAAAAACTTGCTTAATGGTGTATAAATTAATAATAATTGTAATAATAATGATAATCCTATTGCACCAAATAACCATTTGTTTGAAAACATTTCAGTTTTGAATCTTATTCTTATTATGAATGGTACTGCAAGTTCAATCATTACCAAAGTTGTGAATGCAACAGTTTGAGCCACACTTAAGTTGTCTAAGTATCTTGTGAACAAGAATAATGTTGCTATTGTTGTGATTAATGCCAATAAAATTGTGTTCAAACCAATTTCTTTGTTGATAATATGTTCTTGAGGGTTTCTAGGTTTTCTTAACATCAAACCTTTGCCTTTAGGGTCTACTCCTAATGCCAAAGCAGGGAAACTGTCTGTAACTAAATTAATCCATAATATCTGGATAGCCAGTAATGGTAAGGGCAATGCTAAGATTACTGCCATGAATACAATCAAAACTTCTGCTAAGTTACATGATAATAAATACATTACAAATTTTCTGATATTGTCATAAATCCCTCTACCTTCTTCAACTGCATTTACTATGCTTGAAAAATTATCATCTAACAAAATCATGTCAGCCGCTTCCTTGGCAACATCTGTTCCACTAATGCCCATTGCAATGCCAATGTTTGCTTCTTTTAATGCAGGTGCATCATTAACTCCGTCTCCAGTCATTGCAACAATATGGCCTCGTTTTTTTAAAGCTTCGACAATCTTTAGCTTGTGTTTTGGATCTACACGTGCATAAACAGAAATTTTTCCTACCAATTTTATTAATTGGTCTTCTGTCATGTCTTCAATTTCTTTGCCAGTAATGCTTTCTCCGTTTAAACCTAGTTGTTTGGCTATAGCTTGAGCAGTGATTTTGTGATCGCCAGTAATCATGACCACTTCTATGCCTGCTCGTTTACATCTTTTTATTGCTTCTTTTGCTTCATGTCTTGGTGGATCAATCATTCCTTGCAGTCCGACAAAAATTAAATCTTTTTCAGCATCTTCTTCTTTAATATATTCCCTAAAAGCAAAGGCTAAGACTCTTAATGCATCGCTTGCAAATTTTTTGTTGATTTCTAAGATTTCTTCTTTGTCTTTCGAGGTTAGTTTTCTTATTTTTCCGTCAAGATAAATTTTATTACATCTTTCTAAGATGATATCTACTGCGCCTTTTATAGCAGAAATCTTTTTTCTTCCAGTTTTGTGCAGTGTAGTCATCATTTTTCTTTCTGAGCTGAAAGGTATTTCGTTTATTCTAGGCCATTTCTTTTCTAGTTCATGTTGTATTAAACCAACTTTCATTGCACTAACTAATAATGCTACTTCGGTAGGATCGCCTATTAAATTAGTGCCTTGCGGACTAATACTAGAATTATTACATAAACTTCCAATCTTAAGCAAAAGTTCTATCTTCTTTTTTCCTATAGAGAAATGTCCTTCCGGACTATAACCTTCACCTGAAACATAAATAATTTCATTGTTGGCATATAATCTTTGAACAGTCATTTCGTTCATTGTTAATGTGCCTGTTTTGTCTGTGCAGATAACTGTAGTGCTACCTAAAGTTTCTACACTAGGCAATTTTCTAATTAAAGCATTTTCTTTAGCCATTCTTTGAACACCTAAAGCTAAGGCTATTGTGACTACTGCTGGCAAACCTTCAGGTACTGCTGCAACTGCTAATGCTATAGTAAGAATAAGGATTGTTAATATGTTTTCTCCTCGTAAAAATAAGATTGTAAAAATAAGAATGGAAATTAAAATTACTATTACGCCAATCCATTTCCCTAAATTGTCTAACTGTTTTTTTAAAGGAATTTCTTTTTCAGCCTTTTGCAAAAGTTTAGCAACTTTACCTAACTGAGTGTCCATGCCTGTTGCAGTTACTAAGACTAAGGCCTTGCCCCTTGTAGCTATAGTCCCTGAAAAAACCATGTTCTTTCTTTCAGCCAACACTGTTTCTTCTTTTAATTTGTTAATATCTTTTTCAACAGGTACGCTCTCTCCAGTTAAAGATGCTTCTTGTGTTTGCAAGGAATAACATTCAATTATCCTGCCATCAGCTGAAATTTTGTCGCCTTCATCAATAACCATTATGTCGCCAAGCACAACTTCTTTTGCAAGGATTAATTGTTTTTCACCGTTTCTTATTACAGTGACTTTATGAGAGGCCATGCTTTGTAATGCTTCAATTGCTTTTTCAGCCCTGTATTCCCAGAAAAAACCAAACGTTGCATTTAAGATTAAGATAAGGCCTATTATTATTGCATCAAAATAATGTTCTTTGCCTAATATTAAAGAAATTACAACTGCTATTAATAATATGATGACTAAAAAACTTTTGAATTGTGCTAGGAAAATCTTTAATGGAGAAATTTGCTTCTTTTTTTCTAATTCATTTAAACCATATTTTTTCAGTCTTGCTTCTGCTTCTTCTTTAGTCAAGCCTTCTTTTTTTGATTCTAGCTTATCCAGAAGCTCTTTTATTCCTAGTGAATGTGGAAACAACTCTTTTTTCATCTGTTTTTTATATTTGGTTTAGAACTATATAAAATTGTCTCTTATCAAATTCATTTAAATAATTAGATACTCTAGAAGCGATAACTTTTTAAATGATAGAAGTTTTCTATTTGATTGAGGAATAATGTACCCTTCACGGGGTATTGATGTCCTTGTTAAATCTTTCGGGATTTGACTGAGTTCCTTCGGGAGCTCAACCCGGATTCCTTCGGGAATCCAACCTGAGTCCTTTCGGGGACTCAATTTCTATTTCCTAAAACTTTTAAATGGTTCTTTTCTTGTAATTAAAATGTTAAAAGTAGATTTGCATAACCATAGCAATTATATTCAACCTTGGGAAACAAATTATTCTCCAAAAGAATTGATTGATGAAGCCGTTAAACAAGGTTATGATGCAATTTGTTTTTCAGAGCATTATGCTTTTACAAAAATAGGAGATTTGTTAAAAGAATACAGGAAAGATCCTTTTGCTTCTTATAAAGATTTTAAAGAATATGCTTCTAAAAAAAGTTTGTTATTAATTCCTGCTATTGAAATAAAATACAAAGAAGGGGAAGTATTATTAATTAATTTTAAAGGAAATGTTAAAGATTATCCTACAATTGAATCTTTGAAAAATCTATCTGAAAATGTTTTAGTTGTTGCACCTCATCCTTTTTTTAAAAGAGGTTTTTGTTTAGGTAAAGATTTAATTGCGAATATTGATTTATTTGATGCTATTGAATATTCACATTTTTATATTAAATCTTGTAATTTGAATGAAGAAGCTGTTGAAATTGCTAAAAAATATAATAAAGTTTTACTAGGAACATCTGATGCGCATAGGTTAGAACAATTAGGTTATACTTATTCTTTAGTTGATGCTAAAAAAGATGCTGATTCTATTGTTAAAGCTATTAAGTTAGGGAAGGTTAAGTTAGTTACTAGTCCTTTACCAGTTTATATTTTTGTTAAAACTACTGTTAGATCTATTTATCATTTTGTTAAAGCTGTTCCTTTGATTCTTTATAGATGGATTAAGTTTTGGTAGCTTTGCTTTAGATTGTTTTTCTTGTTTTTTAGTTATTGTAAAAGTTTATAAATTAAAAAATAAGAATTATTTTTAAAATGAAATGTCCAATATGTGAAAAAGGAACTTTGAAAAAAGGAATGGTTAAGGAATCTATGTATGGTATTTATTTAGGAGAATTTCCAGCAGAGGTTTGTTCTAGTTGTAAAGAATCTTTTACTGACTCTGAAACTACTAAAAAGATTGAGGAAGTTGCAAAACAAAAAGGAGTTTGGGGCTTGAGTGCTATGACAAAAATAACTAAAACAGGTAATTCTTTAGCTGTTAGGATTCCTAAAAAGATAGTAGACTATTTAAAGTTGAAATCTGGTGGTGAAGCTTATATTCATACTGAAAACCAAAAAATGGTTATTGAAGTTAAATGAGTTAGTAGCTTTCTTTAGATTGTTTTTGTTGTTTTTTAGAAAATTCTCTTGTTTTTTCTTGGTAAGCTTTATGAAGCTTTAAATTGTGTTTTAATTAATTAAATGCTTACCTCTACATTTTAGTTAAAATAGATAGTTATTTAAATATGTAGGGATAAGTAAATTTATGGCAGTTATTAGAGAAAGGAAGATAGGTAATCAAATGTTTTACTATATTGAGCATTCTATAAGGCAAGGGAAAAAAGTATTGAAAAAGGAGAAATACTTAGGGAAGAAGTTGCCAGATGATACTAATAAGTTGAAGGAAGCTTTTGTTAAGGAAATCAATAATGAAAAGTTTTATCCTGTATTAGATCAAATTAAGAAAAATTTTGTTAAAGAGTTAAAACAGACTCCTAAAGTTGCAAAAGAGAAGAACTTAGAGTCTTTTGGAGTTAAGTTTACTTATGACTCTCAAAGGATAGAAGGTTCTACATTATCTTTAAGGGAAACAGCTAATCTTCTTGAGAAAGGGATTAGTCCGAATGAAAAACCTGTCCAAGACATTAAGGAAGCTGAAGCTCATCAAAAGCTGTTTTTAGAAATTTTGGATTATGAAAAAGATTTGTCTTTAGCAGTTGTGTTAGATTGGCACAAAGAATTACTTTGTAATTCTAAAATTGCTGGTTTGATTAGAAAGCACCAGGTTTTGATTTCTGGAAGCAAGTTTAAGCCGCCATTTTCAGCTGAATTAGAAGTTTTATTAAGAGAATTCTTTAGTTGGTATGTTAAAAGTAAGATTCATCCTGTTGAGTTAGCTGCCTTAGTTCATTTAAAGTTTGTAACAATACATCCTTTTGCTGATGGTAATGGTAGAATCTCAAGGTTAATGATGAACTTTGTGTTAAGCAAACATGATTTTCCTTTGTTAGATATACATTATGAAGATAGAAATAGTTATTACAATGCTTTGGAAAGATCACAAGTTAAGAATGATGAAACTATTTTTCTTAAATGGTTCTTTAAGAGATATATTAAGGAATATAAGAAGTATGTTTAAATCAAAGTCTTAAGAATTTCCATAATCCTTTGGCCGTCAGCTTTTCCACGGAAATGTTTCATTGCTTCTCCCATCAAAGCGTTTAAAGAAGCACCTTTGTTTTTAGCAACAATCTTTTCTAATTCTTTTTTCAAAGAATCTTCAGAAACATTTTTGAAACGCGAAGCATCAATTTTTTTGCCAGAAGCAGCATCTGCCATAAGTTCAATAACAGCTTCTTTAGAAATCTCTCCTTTGTTTAGTAAAGTAAATATCTCAAAGTAATGTTCTTTAGTTAATTTAGAAGAATCTAAATTTAAACGGCTTTTCAAATCTTTAGGATAAGCTGTTAAGATTGTAGCTAACAATTTAACATCAATTTTAGAAAATTGTTTAACATAACTTTCAATATCAATGTCTTCTTTGATTAACTCTTTGGCCAAGTCAGCATTCAAATTAAACTTCTTTTCTAATTTTATAGCTTTTTCAGTTAATAATTCTGGTAATTTTATTGTTTTTAATTTAGAATCAGTAATTTCAATAGGAACAATATCAGTTTCAGGATACATTCTTGCAGCGCCAGGCATTGGTCTTAAGAAAGTTGTTGAACCATCAGGTTCTGCTTTACGAACTTCTGGTACAGATTTACTCAAACTTTGCTGACGCATAATTTCATTGTCAATTACAACTGGAATGCTCCGCAAATCTTGGAAACCTTTTACTTCTACTCTTTCTTTTCCTTTAATAGAAACATTCACATCTTGACGAATAGTACCAATCCCTCTTTTTACTTTGCCTGTCGAACGCAAAATCATTCCAATGATAGACGCAGCTTCCTTAGCATGGTCAGCATCTTTAATATCAGGATCAGTCGCAATCTCAACCAAAGCAACACCCAAACGATCCAACCGGTAATGATCTTCAACCTTTTTAGCAGCTTCTTCCTCTAAACAAACTGAAGAAATTTTAACTTTACCTTTAGAAGTTTCTACAAAACCATCAATACCAACCATGGCAGTTCTTTGAAAACCAGAAACATTAGAACCATCAACTACAGTTTTACGCATAAAATGAATTTGGTCAACAATTTTACAATTTAATAACAAAGCAACCTCTAAAACAATATCTAAGGCTTCAGAATTAACTTCATGTGGTGGTTCTTCATCAAACTCAACCATACAACTGCTAGTAGGACAACTCTCATAAGTAAACACCTTGTCTTTATTTTGTTCAAATGCAGCGGCTAAATCTACTTCGCCTGTTTCACCAGCTACTGCTCGTAATTTTCTTTTAAAATTAATACTAGGATTATCATCATGTACAATAGAAGGACAATTACAAAACAATTTATGTGTTTCTAACTGCTGATGAAACTCCAAACCACATTTAAATCCTAATTTTTTATAATCAATCATTCTAATAGCCTTTTAGTAAGCTCACCTCTTAAATTTTCTAACATCATTTCCTTAACTTCCTTAGGATGATTAGATAACAGCCAAGCTAATTTGATAAAAGTAGTTTCAGGAGTCATATCAGAGTAATTACCTATAACTCCTATCTCTTGTATTAATCTACCAGGAGAATAAACATTCATTTGTAATCTACCAAAAATAGTCTGTGGCGACATTACAACTGGCATTTTATTAGCTAAAGTTTTAATTTTATTAAATATCTTTGAATGTTCAGAAGTAAACTCGTCAATTTTGTTTATAGGGAAATGTCCTAAACCAGTACCTTCTAAAACTAAACCATTAAACTTCTCATAAACATTTAATTCTTCAGCAAACATTTGTGGATGTGCCTTAACTAATCCAATCTTTAAGTTTTCTTTAAGTAATTTCAATTTTAATTTCCTATCTTCAACTTTCTTATGCTTGCCTAAAAAATTAATCTTGCAATCAGGATAGGAAATCTCTGCAATATTAGAACTATTTACAACCTTGAATGCGTCTCTACGGCTAGTGTGCATCTTACGGGCTTTAGTTCCTGGGATTATTACACAAAAATCATCGTTTTCTGACTTGTGCATGCAAATAGCTACATCGCAAAAGTCTGTTTTTGCTATAAATGTAGTTGCGCAAATGAAATTCATTGCTGCATCTGAACTTCCTCTATCTGAACTTCTTTGAGCTCCAATTAATATAACTGGGACATTTAAATCTTCTAAAATAAATGATAAGGCGGCTGCAGTATAGTGCATTGTGTCTGTTCCGTGAGTAATTATTATTCCTTGAGTGGCTTTTTTTACTTCTTTTTCAATTTCTTTGGCCAAGATATTATAATGTGCAAATCTCATATCATCAGACGCCATGTTTCTAACTAATCTTGACCTAATATTTGCAATTTCTTTAATTTCTGGGAACATTGCAATTAATTCTTCTGGTGTGAAGTGTGGATTAACGCCACCAGTACTATAGTCAACTGCGCTACTTATTGTGCCGCCAGTATGCAATATTGATACATTTTTTAGGCCTTTTTTAATATCTAATTTTACTTTTGGAACAGGTTTTTTATTGAATTTTTTTACCATTTTTACTCCCTTAATTTTATTTTTTTTAATACCAATATTATAACCAGAATCAAGTTTTAGAACTAAATGATTTTTGTCAGGGCTTGCAAAATATTTTCCTAAGAATTTATTATCTAAAGTTGTTACTTCAATTAGATCACCAGGTAGAATATTTTTTAGCATTACTCTAGATTTAAATCGAAGTTCTTAAAAAAGGTTTTGTTTTTACTGGTATTAGGTGCTTTTTTAGAAATATTGGTTTTTCCGTCGTCAAATATTAACCTATATACTGCAAAATATATTTTTAAATTAAAGAATATTTATATAGTACATACTGTTATAAATAGTTGAGCTTAAAATTAATTTGGCGATTAATGTTTAGTCCTTTTTTGGCGAAAAGGTCTTTGACGAAATATTGTTTTTGGCGAAACAACTTTTTCTAATAGGAAGTATAGTATAAACTGCTTAATAAAGATTATGGTAATGGAAACTATATTTTCATAAATCTCATAAATAAGGAGGCGAAGGAAAAATGGATTTTATCGTACAAAATGCGCTTAAACAAGCGTCAGACGCAAAGTTCAATGAAGGACTTGTAGGGCAAGCTAACATTAAAGTTGTTGGTACAGGTGGAGGCGGATGTAATGCTTCAAACTGGCTATATAAGAAGGGTGTACAAGGTGCTGAAATTATATCAATCAATACCGATAAACAACATCTTGAATTGATGGAAGCTGATAAGAAAATTCTTATTGGTCGTGACTTGACAAGAGGTTTAGGTTGTGGTGGTTATCCTGAAAAAGGTAGAGAATCTGCTAAAGAACAAATCTCTGAATTGAAAGAAGCATTAAGAGGTTCTGATATGGTATTTATAACTGCCGGATTAGGCGGCGGAACTGGTACTGGGGCAGCTCCAGTTGTTGCACAAATTGCAAAAGAAACCGGTGCAATCGTAATTGGTTGCGTAACAATGCCTTTCGATATTGAGAGAACAAGAATCGATAAAGCAGAATTCGGTCTACAACAATTAAGAGAGGTATGTGATACTGTAATTGTTATTGATAACAATAGACTTGTACAAATTGCAGGTAATTTGCCAATTCAACAAGCATTTGCAGTAGCAAACGAATTAGTTTCAACAATGATTAAAGGAATTGTTGAGATTATTGCTGTACCATCTCTAGTTAACTTAGACTATGCTGATGTAAAAGCAATTATGTCTAACGGTGATGTTTCAGTTGTAGGAGTAGGTGAATCAGATTCTGAACATAGGGTAGAAGAAGCTGTAAAAAGAGCACTTTCAAATCCATTATTGGATGTAAGTTATGAAGGTGCAACTGGTGCTTTAATTCATATCACTGGTGGCAATGACTTAACTCTTGATGAGGTAAGCAGAGCCGGTGAAATGATTACAGAAGCACTAGACTCTGATGCAAATGTTATCTGGGGAGCAAGGATTACTAATGACATGAATGGCAAATTAAGAGTCATGACAATTGTCACTGGTGTTAACTCTCCTTACATCCTAGGTAAAGTTGACAAGTCAAAGCCAAGTATTGCTGCATATCAAACTTGCGAAGAATTAGGCATTGACTTAATCAGATAAAAACATCATAGGTACAGGGCATTAGATTCTTCTAAGGTTTGACCTCCGAAGAGTATCGCCTCCGAAGGCACACACCCCCTAATGCCCTTACTTTAGTCTTTTGCTAATGCTCCATATTGCCTCAGGGGCATTGGCCTTTTTTCTTATTTTTTAGCATAACTTTTCTAATGGGATAATTTTAAAATGAATTTTGTAACAAAACTGTTTCAATATACCTTTTTGATTCTAATAATATTTATATAGTAGTTTTGTTATCCTAAAAGGATAAAAATTTGGGGTGAAAATTAATTGAAAGCTAAAATCGTGACATTATTCGTCGTGTTGTTGTTTTGCGCAACAATTGTATCTGCTGGTTTTTTGACTGAAAAGGTTAAGGACATTTTTTCTTCTGAGGAAAAAGACACTGCTGTCAAAGAGCTGACAGTGGATGATATTCCTGAGGATATTTTGCAATATATCAAGGAAGACCAGATGAAAGTCTTTGATGATGGTGGCACTTTAAGTGTTATTCATGGCGACGAATTCCAAGCCACTTTTGAAAATGGAGAAGTAATTTTTTCCAATGAAGGCTGGAGCGTAAGTTCTGATTTGATAAAAATATTTAATGATGAAAAAGAAATAGATTTTGATCAATGGGAAGTTTCTAAAGATAAATTGTCTGTAATTTTTGATAATGATATTTTAACTCAAGAATTTATTCATGAAGATGAAGGAATAGAGCAGACTTTTACTGTTAAAGAAAATTTTGGAAATTCTTTTACATTAGTTAGTGAATTAGGTGATGTTGATGCTGAGATTTTAGCTAATGGCGATTTGATGATTACTACTAAAAATGGTGTAATGTTTATGGGCGCTCCTAAAGCATGGGATGCTAATGATAAAGTTTTGGATGCTAAATTTAGACTTGATGATAATTTGAATATTGAAGTTTCTGGTGCAGAAGCTTATCCTGTATTTATTGATCCATTATGGGTTTTTGGAAAACAACATGGTGAAATCAAAAAAGGCTCTGGCGATTCAGCATATGGTTTTGCTATAGCTGGTATTGGTGATTTTGATGATAATGGTTATGATGATGTTTTAATAGGAGCTCCAAATTATACTGAAGATGGAGTTCATATTACTGGGAAAGTTTATCTTTATGTAGGTTCAGAAGAAGGATTAAAATATGATCCTATTTGGGCTAAGGAAGGAATGTATGTAGGTTGTGGATTTAATGATACTTTTTCAGGACTTAAAAGTGAATTTGGTTATTCTCTATCGACAGCTGGTGACATGAATAATGATGGCTACTTAGATTTTGCTGTCGGCGAGCCTGGTTGGAACAACAACAAAGGAAGAGTTGTAATCTTTTTTGGTGGTGGTGCTAATGGTGTTGATGAATCTAAAACAGGTTGTTTTTATGGTTCAACAGTAGCAGGAGATAGGTTAGGACATACAATTTTAGGAGATATTAATGTATATTCAACAGATACTTTCCAAGATTTATATGATGATTTAGTTGTTAGCGCTCCTTATGCTAATAATAATAAAGGAAGAATTTATGTTGTTAAAGGTACTTCAACTGGATTTGGTACAACTGCTGCTTGGTATACAAGTGGGGGAAGTATTGAAGAAGTTGGAAGTGAATTTGGTTTTAGTTTAGCAAAAATCTCCAATACAAAAATAGCTATAGGTAGTCCAAAGAGGGATTCAGGAAAAGGCATGGTTTCGATTTGGAGAGCTCAGTCTCTATTTAGGAATTTTAAATTTAATATAAATCCTGATTGGACATTAATTGCTAAACTTAGTAATGGCTCTTATGATCAGCAAAACAATGCTAAATTTGGTTATTCATTAAGCCTAAAAGCAGAAAATGTTTATGGATCTCCTGATTTAGAGTTGTTGATTGGTGCTCCTTATTATGATGGTGCTATACAGAATACTGGGAAAGCTTATTTATGGGAGATGAATTATGAAACCTCATCACCTGGACAAAATCCTGTTTTAGAATATATTCCTAAATATCTTGATGGATCCCCTATGACTTCGTATCTCAATGTTAGATTGGGCTTAAGTGTAGCTCTTAATCCAAAATATGGTAATTCTCCTTTGCAAAAAGTAGTGTTAATAAGTTCAGCTTATTCTCTTGGAACTTTTTTATATCTTAATACAACAGATAATGTTCCAGATGCATTTCTGCAAAATTATAATAATGCAACAACAGATAAAGTTGTTGTTGTAGGATATACTTCTCCTATTTATCAAAGTATTATGTTAGGTACAACAACAAATTATAAAGATGGAGGTTCAGGAAGCGACTTAAATATGAGCAGTAAATTTGTTCGTTATATCTTACCTAATACTTCGTTACAATCATTAATGTATCCTAATACACCAAATCCAAATGACTTATTACTTTTTTCAGATATCTATTTGAACGATGGAGGTTATACTTACTCTTATACATACGCTACAATTTATAATCATCCATTATTTAATGGTGTAGAGATTATAGGTTCAGAATGGTTTAATGGAGAGAAATCATTTTTATTGGTAGGTTCACCTAATTATGGGAGCAGAGAACCTTATATTGATGGTTGTATGCTTCAGCCTTGGAAAGCAAATGTAGGAAAATGGTATATTTTTGAATATATCAATGATAAAACAGGAGGATTTAATGGATTTTTACCACTCCCTGTTGCAACTTTACAAGGAAAGAATGCAGGTGAATTTTTGGGATTCTCTGGAAATATAACTCCTTCACCGTCTTCATCTGAGGGAGTAGCGATTGGCGACTTTAATGGGGATGATATTCCAGATATTGCCATTGCTTCACCTATGCTTTTTAACAAAACAGTTACACCTTATGTATCCATGTATTTAGGTTCAGAAGATGGCCATTGGTTTGATTCAGAAGCAGATGAAGTTTATGAGAGTTTTCATATAAATTGGAGCTTGAGAGCTTTATCTGCAGGCGATGTTAACCAAGATGGTTATGATGATTTATTAATCGGATCAAGAAATAGAGGTAGTGCTTATGGACTAGAGAAAAAGTCTAAACTTCTTTTATTAGCTGGCAATAATAAATTTCCTTTAAAATTTGCAGCATGGTCAACCCAAGCTTCTAGTACCTATAATACAGACTTTGGAAGATATGTACATATAACAAAAGGAAGTTTAAATCAGGATGACAATTATCCAGAACTAGTAACAACAGATCCTGATATGGGTGGAATTTTAGTATATAAAGGAAAATCAAGTTTATCTACAATCTCTAGCTCTCCTGATATTATAACTGATGGTCCTATTGGTTTAAATACAAGATTAGCTTCAGGAAATGTAGTGGGGGGTAGAAATAATTTAATAGTATCTAAGCCATATGATTGTGGAATTTATAATCAAGGCTGTGTAACTATTTATGATTACATATCTGGTTCGAGTTTGCATTTTATTCAATATCTTGCTTTATCATTACCTTATCCTGATACATTTGGTATTTCGATGTCCGTAGAGAAGTTATATCCTACTAGTGGGCAGCCCCACCTAGCAATAGGAGCACCTACTTATGTCGAGAATGGCAAATCTGTAGGAAAAGTTTTTGTCTATGCACCAGTTACAGCTGGAACACTAGAGAAACCAGTTTGGACGTCAACTACTGATAGAGATTGTGCAAGTAGTTTAGGCTATAAAGTAAGAATAGGACGTATAAATTATGGAACAGCAGCAGATTTAATCGTAGCCTATCAAGGATGTCAATATCATCCAAAGCACTTTAATTCTTATTCCTCTTGGAATCAAGGAGAATCAGGAATAGGCAATGGAATTATCTTTTTAGATAATTCAACAGGTGTCTTTGAAGATGGTCTTAAAAGTGCAGATTGGTAAATCCCAATCCTATTTTTTTTCTTATTTTTTAGCAAACATTAAATAATACTTAATTCTATTAATACTATAAAAGGGGATGATAATTTGAAATTAAACAAAATACTAATTTTATTTGTAGTTCTATTATTATGTACTACAATAGTCTCGGCCGGTTTTTGGGATTCAATCACTGGCAAGTTTAATCTAAGAGTAGTTTTAGGAATTGATCAACCAGAAGAAGTAGCTAACCCACAGCAAAGAATTGATACTAATATAGATCAACTTGATAGACAAACAGATGGACAAGCAATAGGTGAGTCTGGAAGAGATTCTAGTGGCAGAGTGATAAGTGTTCTCTATAAAAGCCAACAACCACAAGCTCCAAGAAGAGTAACTCATTATGTGGACTTTGTTGGTGAAGCTGATAACTTTATGATTGTTAATGCTAACTTAAACCAATTACAAACTTCTTTTACTGATATGGGTGATGAGTTAAAACTTTCAATGGAAGGTTTAGGAGAAGAAATTGTTAGCAATTGGGGCATTGAAAATGATGCGTTTAAAGCTTTAGGTCAAGTTTTATCTACTGAAGAAATAGCTGAACTTCAAGTATTTGATAATGGAGTTTTGGTTGGAGATGGCAATGATGATGAAGATGTAGAATTGACAAGCGGTTTAGAAGTAAAAAATCCTAAACAATGGAGTTCAAATGAAAAAGTAAGAATCATGAGTGTGCCTGCTAATGATGATTCAGCTTCAGGACAATATACTTTAGAATTTAAATCAGATTGTGATTTGAGTGATGCTGAAGGATTTGAAGCACACTCTATGGTTCATTGCATTGAATTATTTACAGCTAAGCAGGATGGTTTCTTATTAGGAGACATACAAGCTAAAGAAGTTTATATTTTTATTAGAGAAGGAGCTTCAGAAGAACCTGAAGAAACTTTCCCAACATGTGATAATGGGTTAGATGATGACGGTGATGGTGTTGTAGATGAAGCAGATTCAACTTGTTCAAGGTGTAATGATTTGGACGGAGGCATTAATGTAAATACAGATTCAATGGCACAAATTGTAATACCTGATATGCCCACAATAGCTTACACGGACAGTTGCCATGAAGGTATCTTAAGAGAAGCTGTTTGCTTTGAAGATGGTTCACACTTTGTTGATGTAATCTGCCCTGAAGGACAAGTTTGCTTTGACGGTGCTTGTATAGTTGAGCCAGACAATACTGTTTATGTAGGCTTTGGCGAATGGCAAGCAATGAACGGCAACTTAAACCAATTGATGCAAAGAAGGGCAACTGCTTTAGCTACAGCTAAGAAATTAGCTAATGCTGCAGGCATTGCTATACCAAATATAGCTGCAGACATGGCTATACCTTCAGTTGCTAAGAAAATGGTGGATTCTAAAAAGCTAGTTGATGCTAAGAAATTAGTTGAACCTAATCAGCTGAATGGAGAAACACAAGAAAAACTTGGCTTGTTTGCAAGGCTTTTCGGAAAGAAATAAATTTCTTTTTTTTCTTTTAATTTTAGCGGCTTTCTTTAATTTGTTTTTGAGAAAATAATTTTTGTTTTAATGGTTTTAAATTATAATAAATAAAAAAATAATTATTCTTTATCTCTTCTTTTGAAAATAGTTGGTTCTTTGCCTAATCTAATAAAAGCATTTTCCCACATATCATCATAAAGATGTAGGCCTTTACTCATGGCTCTTATTTGACCATCTTTTACACCAATTTCAGAAGCCATGTATTCTTTCATTTGTTGTAAACCTGCTAAGTTAACTGGAAAGCCATTGTATAAATCCCAAGACCTAAAATAAACAAAGAAATGTAAAGTATCCTTTCTAATTCTTGTATCAATTAATCTTAAACATGGCGGATCAGGAAGCAAAACATCTGAAGGCATGCCAACTTCAAGAGTAGCTTGGTTTGTATTATGTCCATCTTTTTTATACATATTAATAACTTCTTGAACAGGATTAACTCCTAAAGGCATATCAATTTTTTCTTCTAAAGAATTTAATTTTAATGTTAAAGGTATTCTTGGTCCAACTAATCTTTCACCATAAGTGTATTGTTCATTAGGTTGTTTTGCATCAGTTAATAAGTAAGCAAGATATTCTCGAGCAACTTCTTCAGAAGTGGGAGCTAACATTTCTTTCCCATAAGGCATAACAGGTACTAAAGGGCCTGAACCAGGATGAGTAATGTCCATAATAAAAGTGTCAATCTCTAATCTTTCTTGACCAACATAACTTCCTCTGTCATTAGCATATCTTTGAGACCATTTAAATGTACCATCTTCGTTTTGTTCTAAGCAAGCGAATAAAGCAGTAGCCCAAGCGTCATCTAAATCTCTAGCTTTTAAGCAACAAATTGGTTTTAAATCTTCCATATTAATATCACCTCAATTTTTATATTAAAAATAAAGTAGGACTTTAAATAGTTTTCTTAGAATTATCTCTTTTTCAAGCAGCAGTCGCATCTGAACTTTGGGATAAAAATGCTGTCTGAAGCGAAAACTTCCATTTCCTTGCCACAGTCAAAACATGAAACTAATTTTTTATTTTCTTCCATTCTATAGATGAGTAATATCAATTTTTTTATAAACCTTTTGGTGTCTAAGGCTTATCTGCGATATATTTAAATATCTTCCAATAATAAAGTAGAGTAATGCAATTAGATTATAAAGAAGCTCATAAGGTGTTAAAAGAGTATCAAATAGACTTTCCTAAGTATGAAATGGCAGCCTCTAAAAAGGAAGCTGTAAGAATAGCTAAAAACTTGGGGTTTCCTGTAGTTTTAAAGATAACTTCTCAAAAAATCATACACAAGTCTGATGTCAAGGGAGTTAAATTAGATTTAAGGAATACAGAAGAAGTTGAAAAAGCTTATGATGAAATAATGTCTAAAGTTTCTAATAAAGACATTGATGGAATCTTAGTACAAAAAATGATTTTAGGAAATTATATTTTAATTGGTATGAAAAGGGATGAATCTTTTGGTCCTGTGATAGCTTTTGGGTTAGGTGGAATATTTGTTGAAGTAATGAAAGATGTTAGTTTTAGGATAGCGCCAATAACTACAAAAGATGCTAAAGAAATGATTAAGGAAATTAAAGGTCATAAGTTGTTGGAAGGGTTTAGAGGTTCTGAAAAAGTTGATTTTGATAAATTAGTAGAACTATTATTGAATGTTTCTAAGTTATCTATGGAAAATAAAGATATTAAAGAAATAGATTTTAATCCTGTTGTTGTTAATAGTAAAGAAGCCATGGTAGTTGATGTGAGGTTCATAAAATGAAAGAGTTGTTTGAACCTAGAAGTGTAGCTGTTATTGGAGCTTCAAGGAACAAGTTGAATGTTGGTCATGGTGTTTTGTACAATTTAATTTATGGCGGCTTTTTCAATACTAAACATAACAAACCTTTCAAAGGCAAGATTTATCCTGTCAATCCCAAGGCAAAAAAGATTTTAGATTTAGAATGTTATGCTTCTGTCAAGGATGTTAAGGCAGAGGTTGATTTAGGGGTTATAGCTGTAAAGGCTGAGTTAGTTCCTTTAGTTGTAAGAGAGTGTGTTGAAAAGAAAGTTAAAGCGTTGATTGTAATTTCTGCCGGGTTTGGTGAGTTAGGTGAAGAAGGTAAGAAGCTCCAAGCTGAGATTGCTGCTTTGGTAAAAAGTGCTAACATACCTTTAGTTGGTCCTAATTGTTTGGGCATAATAAATCCTCATTTTAATTTGAATGCTTCTTTTGCTCCTGCAATGCCACCTACTGGTTCTATAGGTTTCATAAGTCAGTCTGGTGCTTTGGCTGATAGTGTGATTGACTGGGCTTTGGAAAAGAATTATGGGTTTAGCAAGTTGATAAGTTATGGCAATGCTGCTGATTTGGATTTGAATGATTTTATTGCTTACTTAGATAAAGATAAAGATACTAAGGCAATTGCTGTTTATGTTGAAAGTATTAGGCATGGAAAAGAGTTTATGAAGATTGCAAGGTCTGTTAAAAAGCCGATTGTTGTGATTAAAGCTGGCAAGACTGAGCAAGGTGTCAAGGCTGTATCGTCTCATACTGGCAGCTTGGCTGGAAGTTATGAAGTTTACAAAGCTGCTTTTAAGCAATCCAATGTTCATTTAGTTGAAAATATTGAGGAGCTGTTTGAAGCTGCTGAAGTTTTAGCTTTGTTGCCTAAATTAAAAGACAATAAAATTGCTATAATTACTAATGGTGGTGGTGCAGGAGTTTTGACTGCTGATTATTGTTTTGAAAATGGTTTAATATTGCCTAAGTTATCAAATGAAACTCTTAGTAGGTTAGAAAGTAAGATGCATCCTGCTTGGTCTAGAAGTAATCCAATAGATTTAGTTGGAGATGCTTTAAGTGATAGATATAATGAAGCTATCTTTAGAGTTTTGAAGCAGAAAGATGTTTATGGGTTGATTGTTATACAAACTTTACAAACAATGACTGATCCTGTTGAGAATGCTAAAGCTATAATCTCTGCTAAGAAACATTTTTCAGACAAGCCTGTTATTGCAGTTTATATGGGTGGAATGTTTACTAAAGAGGGTAAGGAGTATTTGAAAGAACATAATATTCCTGTGTTTAATGATCCTGAGAAAGCTGTTAAGGCGATGAAAGCTTTAGTTTTTTAGCGGCTTTCTTTAATTTGTTTTTATTGTTTTTAATTGATTAATTGCTTTGTTTAGCTGAGGCAAGTTAAATAAGGCTAATATTGTAATGGCTAAATTTCTTAAATCTCTGTAAAATCTTATGTTTTTTTCTAACAATCTTTAAAAAGAATAATAGTAAATAAGAATTAAAGAACCGAAAAGGTTATATATCAAAAATGGATAATATTATCCAAATATGGATAATAAACTAAAAATAATAAACAAACTAGGAAAAGAGATGGAAAAAAGCTACACTATGCATGGATTAAGTAAAGAACTTAACATACCTTATGCAACATTCCATAGAACAATTCAGCAAATGGAAGATTTGATAACAATGGAACAAATAGGAAATTCTAAAATTCTAAAATTAAATATAAAAAATCCTCTAATGAAATCTTATCTTGCTATCGCATCTGAACAAGAAAAACAAGACTTCATAAAAAATAAACCTTTAATTAAAAAAATAATAAATGAAACAAAAGAAGATGAAATAGTAATTTTATTTGGTAGCCATGCTAAAAAACAAGAAACAAAGAAAAGTGATATAGATTTATTTATAATTAATAATAAAGGTAAGAGAACAACTTCTTTCTCAAAATTAGAATTACTTTATAATAAAGAGATTAACGCAATATATATGACAAGTCAAGAATTTAAACAAATGCTAAAAGATAAGGAAGAAAATGTAGGTAAACAAGTGTTAAAGAATCATATTCTTCTTAGACATCCTGAAAAGTTTTGGGAATATATAATATGAATATTGAAAAAGAGATTTATAGTGAAAAATTTAAAGAATTTCTTAAAGATAAAAGGATAAAGAAATCAAACCAGTTTTTTAAGATAAAACTATTTTTACAAAAAGCTGAGAATAGTCTATTAATTGCAAAGCATATTAAAGATTTGAATCCAAATAAAGAGGAACCTAAAAAGTTATATTGGGATTATTGGGCAATTACCATATCTTATTATTCAATGCTTTATGCTACTAAAGCAGCAATTATTTCAAAAGGTTATGAAGTAAAAGATCATGATGCAGCACAAATAGCTTTAGGATATCTTTTAGTGCCAGATGAAATAGAAAAAGAAGATTTAGAATTATTAAACCAATCTTATAAAATATTTGAAGATGAGTATGTAAAATCTTTTGAAGATGCAAAGATAGAGAGCCACAGAGCTAGGTATTCTGCAATAAAAAAATATACTGGAAGACGCTTAGGAGAAATATTTGAGAATGCAAAGAAATTTGTTGCTAAACTAAGTTTAATCTTAGAAGATTAAACTTTGCCTCTGCCAACAAACCCTGATTTCCCATTAAACGTAACAAAGCGAACATTGCAACGGCTACAACAAATTTTTAAACTTTAAAAAATAATAAATTAAAATGGAAATATTCTCAAGACTAGATATAAAATTTCTAATAATCTTATTAACAGTAATATTAATCTACAAAATAACAACATTTCTAATAAAAAAATTAAACTTTTAACTTAAAATATTCTATAGTTTTATCCAAACCTTCATCTAAACTAACCTTAGGTTGCCACATACACCAAAGTTTAGCTTTAAGAATATCAGGTCTTCTTTTTTGTGGATCATCTTCAGGAATTTTATGATAAGTAATTTTTGATTTAGAACCAGTTTTTTCAACAACTTTTTCAGCCAATTCTTGCATTGTAAATTCCCCAGGATTACCTAAATTCAAAGGTTTTCTATAAGAACATTGCATTAATTCATATAAACCAAGAACTAAATCATCTACATAACAAAAAGATCTTGTTCTGGTACCATCACCATAGATAGTAATGTCTTCATTTTCCAAAGCTTGAATTATAAAGTTAGAAACTACACGCCCATCATTAATAGCCATCTTAGGTCCATAAGTGTTAAAGATTCTTGCAATCCTAATGTCTACATCATGCTGCTGCTGATATTGAAAGAAGAATGCTTCAGCTGCTCTCTTACCTTCGTCATAACAAGCCCTAGGACCAAAACAATTAACATTGCCCCAATAGCTTTCTTCTTGAGGATGTTGTGAAGGATCTCCATAAACTTCTGAAGTAGATGCTTGTAATATTCTAGCTTGGTGTAATTTAGCTAATCCTAACATATTAGTAACTCCTAATGTATTTGCTTTAATAGTTCTAATACCATTATGTTGATAATGTATTGGTG
>JAHIMK010000127.1 GCA_018896675.1 Nanobdellota archaeon | reverse complement strand
TGAGTTGAGCGGCGATTTGAGGATATTGTTCGATCACGTTGACCGTTTCGTGAGGGTCATTCTTCATGTCAAACAACGACAATTCAATCTGTTCTCTTTTGTGTGATCCCGGCAGCCCGTCTCGACCGGCTTGAACCAGAGTCCCGTAGGGGTGAGGTAAGTGAAGTTTCCACCTTCCATCGGCACTGATGATGCCTTCAAAATTATTATTGGTGGAAAACGCGTAATAATCATGGGGATTTATCGAATCCGGTTTACCGGCAATAAGGTCCCACACATTTTTGCCGTCAATTTCGTTGGCCGGGAGTTCCGCGCCTGTCAGATGACAGACAGTGGGCAGGATATCGATGGAGCAAAAGGTTTTATCTGAAACGGTGGCGGGCTTAATTTCCTGCGGATACTTGATGATGCAGGCCGACCGGACTCCTCCGTCGAAACTGGTGCCTTTCGCCTCGCGGAAGGGAGTTGTCCCGGCATGGTTGCCGTAGCTAATCCAGGGGCCATTGTCGGACGAGAATATCACTACGGTGTTTTTTTCCAAACCGTTCATTTTCAGAGCCTCCATGATTTGACCGACAGACCAGTCGATCTCCATCATCACATCGGCATAGAGGCCTTGTCCGGACTTTCCCTTGAATTTTTCGCTGCAGAATATCGGCACATGAGGCATGGAGTGCGGAACATACAAAAAGAAAGGATTGTTTTTGTTGCGGTTGATAAAATCGACGGCATGGTCCGTGTACCAGGTTGTCAGCATGGATTGGTCGTCCATCGTCACCGGATCGATGGTGATCTCTCCATTGTCCCAATACTGGAGAGGCCATTGTCCCCAGTATTCCGGGTTGTCGGGATGGTGTTTCCACATGTCATTGGAGTACATCAGGCCGCAGGACTCGTCGAATCCCCGGGCCGACGGACGGGTTTCGGATTGATCCCCCAGATGCCATTTGCCGAATACAACCGTGTTGTATCCCCGCGCTTTCAGAACTTCCCCCATGGTTGCATATTGTGGATCCAATCCCCGCGCCTTGGGTGGATGTGCACCAAAAACCTTTGTCCGTCCTGGATAACACCCGGTGAGAAGGGAGGCGCGAGAAGCCGAACAGACGGCCTGCGGCACATAAAACTGAAAAAAACTGCACCCCTCCCGGGCCAGTTGCCGGACATGTGGTGTTACATACTCCGGATCTCCGAAAGGCTCAAAATCCGCCCACCCCGAATCGTCGAGAAAAATGATGACAACATTGGGTTGATTTTTTTGTATTTTTGTCCTTCGAGTGCATCCCAATCCGTAATAGGCGACCGGAGCAAGAGCGATCGTTTTTAAAAAGTCCCGTCTTGATTGTTGTGAAAACATTTTATTTATTTATAAGATTATCACATCAGACTATTTTTTCAACAACCAATGGAAAAAGAACATATCGTCAAAGTCATCCACATGTAGACACATTACGAATAGGGGAGAGGTGATGAAATAGGGGCTAGCCCTGAGATCCAAACAGCAGAAGGGATTCTAGGATAAGGACTACCGCCTGATACAACTACATCTACCTTGATGGATTAAAGAACCGAACCGTTGTACATATATTAAAAATGAACTTCGAATGGGATCCACGCAAAGCCAAAAGTAACCTTATCGAACAATGAAAAAAGAATATGATTTCAGCAACGGTAGTAGGGGAGCGGTCTTGAAGGTTCCTCATGGAAAAACCCGGATCACCATCCGGCTTGATGACGATATCCTTGACTGGTTTCGGGATCAAGTTGATAAAGCAGGTGGAGGTAGCTACCAGACCATGATCAACTCTGCTCTTCGCAACTATATACAAAATACAGAACAACCGATAAGCGAAACTTTAAGGCAGATTATTCGCGAAGAACTTTCAACATATCATCCAATGTCTGATTTTAATAAAAAGGAATCACCCGAATCGAAATGAATATCAAGGTCATTGACTTTTATCACTGACGGCACTATTATTATTAAGCGTCTGGGACGAGTCGCCAAGCGTCTTATCTAAAGGTCGAACGGCCTTACACCCAGTCGCTTTTTTTTTGCGGGTTTGAATGTATCTATGTTATATCGATGAATCCGGCACTCCATTAAATCCTTGATACTTTTCAATTCTTAAAAATATTATTAATATAATATATTCTTATATAATTTAAACATTATGTTGACTATTATATGTATTTAATATACATTCCATATAGGTAACAAAAAATGGAAATACAAAATAAATTAGCAAATCTTTTAAAAATAGAACGGGAATCACTTGATTTTACCCTTAAGGACGTATCGAGAAAGGTGGGATTCAATAATTATCAGACCTTGTTGAGCATAGAAGCGGGGGAGAGGGAGGTAAAAGCCTGGGAACTTGCCAAACTAGCGTCTATTTACGGCCGTGATATTGATTATTTTTTGAATTTCGAATCGACTTCTTCTGAAGATGTCAGAATCCTTTGGAGAAGTCCGGAGTCAAGCCCCAAAAAAACACTTATTGAACGACAATTCATTTCGATTTGCTCGCGCTACCAGAATCTACTGAATATTTTAAGTGAAGCTGAAACGGGTAAAAATGGACTAAAACTCAAGATTGACAAACATGCTCTGTTGTCTAAAAACGCTATTAAAAACGTCGAGGATCTCGCCACGGACTATATTAACTTACTAAAATTAGGAGCGCGTCCAGCATGCTCACTTGCAAAAATTTTAGAGGACAAAGTTGGCATCAAAATTATCTTTCTGATGATGGATTCCAGTATTTCTGGGGGTTCAACTGTAAACAGCAACTTTGGTATGTCAATTTTGGTCAATGCCAATGATGCGCCATGGCGGCGTAACTTTGATCTGGCTCACGAATTTTTTCATATATTAACTTGGAATGAGTTTTCACCGGAAGATATTTATTTGGATGACAAAACCAAAAAAAAGAGTCAAGCAGAGATTTTAGCAGATGTTTTTGCTTCATCGTTACTCCTGCCCGAAGAAAATGTGAGAGATGAATTCGAAAAAAGGATTCAAAACAAGTCCATATCTTATCTCAGTTTGGTTGAAATCGCTCGGGAATTTAATGTGTCCATCGAAGCTTTGCTCTGGCGAGCAGTTAATCTAGGCCTTCTTAAGAAAAAAAACATCCGAACAGAACTTGAGAAAGGGAACCTAAATGATGTTGATAAAAAATATCGAAAAACGGACTGGGCTGAAACTGACAAACCAATTCTATCCGATAAGTATATAGCGCTGGCAATCAAAGCATTTCATCTTGGAAAAATATCTAAAGGCAAACTGGCTGAATATGTGGGTGAGAATTACAGCGCCATTCCTTCGTTTTTAAAAAAGTACGGATACGATGAAAACGAGGACTATTCCATTGCGTATCGTACTGCTTGATTAGGATTTAAAGATGGCAATATTCAGGGAAGCAGCGATAGTCTTCGTGGAAAGCTTGGAGAAAATGAGGAAAACAGTCAATCATAAGTGGTTCACTTTTTCACGACTATAACTGGCATATCATTAAAAAGCCGTTTGGCATCAAAACCAGACGGCATGTTTTGCAATCAACCACCGTTAATCCCCGTTGAACTTGATCTCTCAAGGAAATTACGATACATACTGTTTATAAATATTGTGGGTCTGTTTGAGGAGTCGGACATGTTCACCAAAAAAGCATCACGGTTTTTTGTTCTCTGCCTATGCGTATTTCTTTTGTTTTCGACTGCGGCTGCCGAGGA
>JAHIMK010000069.1 GCA_018896675.1 Nanobdellota archaeon | reverse complement strand
GAGGACAAGAACAGAAAGAATGCCAAAAGCTTGCCCTAATTGTAAAAGCTATTTCTGGGACGATCCAGAGTGTTGTAGCATAGAAATAAAAAGTATAAACAAAGATGGCTCTCTAAAGCTAGGAAGGAGAATGCCCTTAGAACTTGCCTAAGCGAACAAAGCTAGTTGTTGATATAAAACAAAAACAAAGCTAACAAAGAAAGCTTCTACCCAGTAAGCATATTTACCTTCTTAATCTTAAAAGACTTAATAGTTTCCTTAAAATCTTCAATAGACAATGATTTCTTATTAAGAGAGATATTCCTCAAAAGTGTATGATCCCATATTCTTCCCAAAACCCTATAACTTACTTTACCCATTATTTTAGCTAAGGATTCAATATTAAAGCTTAAAGAGAAATGCTCTTTAGCAGAAGCACACTTACTTTTCAAAAATTTAACTTTTTCTTTTAAGTCAGGCAATTCAAACTTTACCATTACAAACCTATCTTTCAAAGCTTCACCAAACCTCGCCTCATTGTTAAGTGTAAATATTATTGTAGATTTAACTTTATTACCAACACCGTCAAGATAACTCTGCAAATCACCCTGCAGTTCAGCATCCTCACCCATAGTATTTCTCCCAAAAATCTTCTCAGCTTCATCAAAAAGAAATATCATGTTTTCATAACGTGTTCCAAGTTCTATAATATGCCCAAGCAATTCTGAAGGCGAAGACATCCTGCTAGAAATGTTAGACGAGTTTATAGTAACAATAGGCATTCCTGTTTCACCTGCAAAAGCCCTGGCTGCATATGTTTTTCCAGTGCCCGGCTCGCCGTAAAAAAACAAAAAATTGTTTATGTTAATGCCTAATTTTTGTACCAATATTTTCTGTTTTATAAGCAAAACTGATTTTCTAAGAGTTTCCTGGATATTTTTACTAGAAGACATATTTTTTAGAGTTAAATCCTTTTCATAACTAAGAGTATATTTTGAAAGTTCTGACGGAATAAATTTTAATACAATATCGTTTATGTCCTGAAGTGAAAGACTCTGCTTGATAGGATTTAATAGTTTTATCAAACTGTCAATATCCCTATATGAATAACCCCTAGTTTTATCACACAAGACAACCATAAAATTCTTTGATAATTTGCAAAGATGATTCTTTTTTATAAAATTTAGTTTTGCTTTATTTAAAGGCGGAGCCATTTTTATACAAAAATCTATTCTGTCAATTAAGCATGAATGCAAAGCATATTTGGCTACAGTAGAAAAGATAAGAATCTTATTTGATGATGTCTCAACCAAATGGAAAATCTCAAATAAATATTTTTGATCTTGCACATCCATATTTCCACAAGAAGAATCTTGCTGATTAGCCATTATAACTTCAATGTTGTCTATAAAAATTATACATTCTTTACTTTCTTTTACTTTCTTAAGAAGTTCTAAAGTATTTTTGCAAGGAGTATATCCTTTTTCAGGTTCAAAGCCATAATAAATAATTGGCACTCTTGCTTTGCTTATCAAAGATTTGATTAATTTTGTCTTTCCAAAACCACTACAACCATATACTAACAGTTTTTTATAGGTGGGAAGATTAGATGAAGCAAGCTCTGTGTAAAAGGATGAAAGCATATCTTTGTCATTAGACTTTATGTTTGCTGTCTCCAGTAATTGGTTGAATTTCATTTTATACTTTTTTAGAAAGCAACCACTATATAAACCTTTCTACTCAATAGTAGATAAATATTATAATAAATAGATAATCTTAAATTTAATCTAATTGTAAACTAAAACGAAAAGGATTTAAATCTAAAAGTTAGTAATAATCTTATGGAAAAAAAGGGGAAAAAGGTACTTATAGCCACATTGTATCATCCTGAGCCAGTATTATTAGCTGTCACTCGTCTTGGAGCAGATAGGCTTATTGTTTTATTAGATCCTGAACCTGATAAAGAACAAAGTAAAAGCCTTAAGTTGTTACAAGATTCTTTAGGTAAAGTAATTGATATAAAGGTTGTCAAAACAGAAATGTATGATGTAGTAAAAATAGCTACAAAGTGTGTTGAGATAATAGATATGCAACCAAAAGATGATACTATTTATGTAAACATAACTTCTGGCAGAAAAACTAAAGCCATTGGTTTGTTGTTTGCTGCTTATGCCAGGCATGAACGTGTTAAGAAAGTTGCTTATAACCCTGAAGAAGATAAGAAAAGTGTTATTTATTTGCCTAGATTGAGTTTTCGGTTAACTGAAAGTCAGAAGATGGTATTAGAAAAGGTTGAAACAGGAAAGTTTGATAGTATAGTCGAATTGGCTGAGAAAGTTTCTTTGTCTAGAGCAATGCTGTATCGTGCCATAGATGAATTAAAAGATATGGACTTGATACGGACAGAAGATGGTTTGGAGCTTACAGATGCTGGAAAGATAGCTAGGCTGTAATTAAAAACAAAATAAAGAAAAACAAAGAAAGCGGCCTCCTTCTCAATTAATAACAAGGCTTATGGATTCTTATTAAACTCATGCATAAGTTTTATCTGTCCACATTCCAGAAAAATAGCCTTGTCTGCAAATTTCAAGATATCTTTATCCTTAACAGTAGCTATAACTTGAACATTCTTTTCCTTAGCTTTTTCCATTAGTTTAGCAATATTTTCCATTGTAAGACGACTACCAAAATCATCAAGAATGATTGAAGAACTGCTTCCAGACTCTGATATAGCCTTTTCAACATCAAGAAAATACTTTTCTCCTTTAGACAACCTTGGATCACAATCAGCACTTACCTGATGAATCTGCTTGCCTAAAAGAATTTGTCTTAAAAATATTGTTTTACCAGAGCAATTCGGACCAATAATCATGTTAATGCCAGGAGCAAATATATTATTAATCCTTTCTGGAACCAGAATTGTTTTTTCGCTATAGATTTCCATATGGAGCAATATCCTTTCCTAATATATAAATTTTTATGTGATTTATACTTGCCTCTGCTAGTAATTAATTAAAACAATTAAAAACAAATTAAACAAAATAAGCAAAGCCTCTACAATATATTAACAAGAACATAACATTAATCACAGAAAACTATAGGTATCTATAATTGAATTTTAAAGGGCATTGTTTGAAGCTGCTTAGTCTTGAATGTGAGTATAGCATAGCTTTTATTTAGATTTTTGATTATTTAAGGTTTTTTGTGTTTAAACTTAGATTTTTTTAATTTTTCTATTTTTTCAAGAGAATAAACTAATAGTTCTTCTAAAACTACTTCAAATTTTACAATCATTGCAGTTAGAAACTTCATTAATATGATATCTCTTTCAGTTTCGATTTGTTTAGAACTATAATTTTGTCTAATGTCATAATTTAAATGAGATATATCATTTCTTAAGATGTTAGATGTTGATTCAAAAATTAAAGGATAATTTTCATCAAAATAGGCATATAATTCTTTATTTCTAATTTTATCTATCTTTATATTTTTTAATTTACCATAAAGTTCCTTTATAACTTTTAAGTAAAGTTCAAAAGCATCTTTGTATAAATTAAGAAGAATATAATCTTTCAAGATAGGGTCTTTATTTGTTTCATTGCGAATAATCATTTTAAAGGTGTCGTTCATTCCATTTAAAATTTTATTCATTTCTTCATTAGAATATGAGAAACTATTAACTAATATTGAATTTGAATCTTCATTTAATTTATCACTAAGTTTTGAAAGGAGTTCAACAGGAATACAAGGACCATCTAAACTTAATCTTTTTTTAAACATTTCTTGAATTTTTTCTAATTCTTTTCCTTTTGGTGAGGGATTGTTTTCTATAAATTCAAGTTCATCATCTTGAAAATCAAATGCTTTAAGAAGATTTATAGGTTTAATGCATTTTTTATTTATTTCTTTAAAATAAGCATAATGTGTTTTAAATATTTCTGAATCTTTTACTTTTTTTCCAGCAATAATAATATTTTTTAGATTAGTTATATGGCCAACCATAACCTCCATCAAATTATCGAAAGTTTTTTCTTCTCCTTTTTTATGAAGATTTTCTTTAAATTCTTTAACATTTTCTAATTGCTTCTTCGTAGATACAAATTCTTTCATGAATTTAACTTTTTAATTAGATTATATAAAGTTTTTCAAGAATACCGGATAACACACTTACCTAAGCGAATAAAGTTAGTTGTTGATAAGAAAGAGAAATAATTAAACTAAAGTAAGCCTCTACAAATTTCCAACATCAATGAAAAATCAAGTGTTTTTTCTCAATTAACATTATAAAAAGCAATTCTAAAGAAACAAAGATGAAAAAAAAGACATCTTGAATAAGAAAATATCTAGGAGAAGAAATTCACTGATTGCAGACATATTTCATAGAATTCATTTAGTTGAGAAGTGGGGGACAGGCATTGGAAAAATCAAGTCTTTGGAACCTAATGTTAACTTTGAGATATTTGCAGGATTTTTTTCTACTACTTTTAAAAGAAAAAAAAGAGATGAAAATGTCCCTGTAAATCAAGAAACTAGGGTGAAAACTGTGGAGAAAACTGTGGAGAAAACTGTGGAGAAAATAATTAAAGCGATAAAAGAAAATAACAAAATCACTCAAATAGAATTAGAAAAAATTACAGGACTCAGCAGGAGAGGAGTTGAATGGAATTTAATGAAATTAAAACTAAAAAAGATAATAAAAAGAATTGGCCCGGATAAAGGAGGGAGATGGGAAGTAAGTGAAAAAGAAAATTTATGAAATAGTTACAAATTGTAACCAATTGAAATAAATTTAGGTGTACGAAAAAATCGTACAACTGAAATGAAAAATTAAACAAAGGAGAGATACAAATTATACCTGTCCTTCCTATTTACACTTACCTCTGCTAAACAAACCAATAAAACAATTAAAAACAAAATAAAGAAAAACAAAGAAAGCTTCTACAAATAAACAACATTATCTGCAAACTTTAAAACATCTTTAAATTTTATAGTAGCCATAATTCTTTTCTTAAATTAATGAAAAAAAAACTTACTTCAACCTAAACTTCAACATCATAAATCTTATAAAAGAAAATACTAAAAAAAACAAAATGAAAGGAAAACTATGCATCTGTAAGTTATGCGAATATGATTGGAGGACAAGAACAGAAAGAATGCCAAAAGCTTGCCCTAATTGTAAAAGCTATTTCTGGGACGATCCAGAGTGTTGTAGCATAGAAATAAAAAGTATAAACAAAGATGGCTCTCTAAAGCTAGGAAAGAGAATGCCATTAGAACTTGCCCCAGCTAAACAAAGCTAGTTGTTGATAAGAAAGAGAAATAAAGCTAACAAACAAAGCCTCTACAAACTAAAAAATAAAGTAAAGTATAAATATCTCTTATATTAACCAAAGATGGAATGGATTTAATAATAAACACTTGTAAAGAAATAGAATTCTTAAAACAACTGCCTAATAAGGATAACATAAAAAAAGAAGTAAAATTAAGCTTTGAAACTGCAATACCTAAAGATGCTGCTGAATTTATAAAAAAACATCCTAAAGCTGATGGAACAAAATATCTTTTAGAATTAATTAAATTAAAAGTAAAAGAGGAGATTGCAGAAGCATTATATCAATATACTAAAAATTATGCTATTGAAGCAGGATCCATTCCTCTCTCTTTACAGAATGGTTTAGCAATTTCTGCATCAATAGAGAGATGGAGAGGTATTAGAGAATGGAAAAAAGCAATATTATTTCTGCCTAAAAAATTATATAATAGTTCAATATCTTCTTTCCCAAACCAGCAAGGCGCTTGGTTTGCAACAAAAAACACAGATTTTGTTATACTCCCTTCTATCTCTATTCAGGATAATATTCTAGCAGTAAATATTAAGGATAACAAATTTAATATTGAATTCTTTGAGGAAGAAGAAGCACATTATATCTTAAAAGGCACAATAAACATTGAAAATGATATAAAAGCAAGATTATTCAATATTGACACACTTGCCCCTGCTAACAAAGCTAGTTGTTGATAAGAAAGAGAAACAAAGCTAACAAAGAAAGCGGCTACAAACCAAACTGAAAATATAAACAAAAACCCGAAAATATGCACTCCATTTGCCACTTGACAAGTATCCACACAGAGTTTATAAATAAAAAGAAAATAGTTAATTCTTAATGAAAAAAGAAATAATATCTAAATTAAGAAAAACATTTGAAGATTATGCAAATGAAATAGAAGGTATTGAATTTTGGTATGCTAGAGATTTACAATTACTTTTAGGATATTCTAAATGGGAAAATTTTGCAAAAGTTATTGAAAAAGCTAAAGAATCGTGTAAAAACGCAGGATTTAATGTTTTAGATCATTTTCCTGATGTCAGGAAAACGATAGAGATGCCTAAAGGGGCTGAAAGAGAAATAGTAATTTTAAAACAGGAGGCAAATTAAAATGGTAGATTTTAATATTTTTTTAATAGAATATATTTGGTATGAAGGAGAACATAAAGAAGTCCTAATAGGTAAAAAGGTAGAGGAGGAAAATTTTGAAAAAGATTTAATTAAAGCAAAACAGTTTGCTGAAAGTTTAATTGGTAAAAAAATTAAATGTGGTAAAGAATATCTTGGAGAGGGATATTCTACTGAATGTTTGCCGGCATTTTATGAACAAATCCTATGGTTTCTTACCAAAAAATTAGGATATATTTATTGTTCTTATAACGAAGATATCAATTATGAAATTGATGAAGAATATGATAATAAAATTCAGATTATAAAACATATGAAAAAAAAGGAAATAAAAAAATTAAAATAACACACTTGCCTCAGCTAACAAAGCTAGTTGTTAATCACAAAGTAAAACAAAGCTAACAAGGAAAGCCTCTACAAATTTTACAACTTTACCAAAAAAACTAAGGTTTTTTCTAAGTTAACATTATAAATCATTATTTTATAGAAACAGAAATGAAAAAATTAATAGTTTTAGACAAACAAAATATAAAAAATAAGATCTACACAATCAGAGGACTGCAGGTAATGCTTGATGCTGATTTAGCAGAGCTTTATAGAGTTCCAACAAAACAACTTAATAAAGCTGTAAAGAGAAATATTGAGAGATTTCCAGAAAATTTCATGTTTCAATTAACAGAATCTGAGTTAGAAAACTTGAGGTTCCAAAATGGCACCTCAAGATCCAAATATGGTGGAAGAAGATATTTACCTTATGCATTTACAGAAGAAGGTGTAGCTATGCTCTCAGGTATTCTCAAAAGCGATATTGCAATAAAAGTAAGTATTGAAATTATGAGTGCATTTGTTGCTATGAAGCACTTTTTAGCTAAAAATGAAGGATTATTTATTAGAGTAGATAATATTGAAAGAAAACAAATTCAACATGACAAAAATTTTGAAAAAATATTCAATGCTATAGATCAAAAACAAATAAAGCCAAAACAGGGAATATTCTTTAATGGGCAGATATTTGATGCTTACACTTTTGTTTCAGATTTAATAAGAAATGCAAATCAATCAATCACTTTAATTGATAATTATGTTGACGATTCAGTTTTGACATTGTTTTCCAAAAAGAAGGAAAATGTTAAAGTCATAATCTATACAAAAGAAATTACAAAACAATTACAATTAGATTTAAACAAATTTAATTCCCAATACCAAAAAATTGAAATCAAAGAATTCAATAAATCCCATGACCGGTTTATGATAATCGATAACAAAGAAGTTTATCATTTTGGAGCTTCATTAAAAGATTTGGGGAAGAAATGGTTTGCTTTCTCAAAGTTTGACAAGGAAGCATTAAATCTATTAGAAAAACTTTAACTTGCCTAAGCTAACAAAGCTAGTTGTTGATAAGAAAGTAAAACAAAGCTAACAAAGAAAGCGGCTACAACATAATATTATAAGTTTTCATCCCTTTTTTCTCAATTTCAAACTTAAAACCAGCTTTCTCTAAAACTCTTCCAGAAGCAAAATTACCTTTTTTATGATGTGCAATAATTTTTTTAGGATTAAACTTTTTTATAATCATTTTCAAAAAAAGATTCAATGCCTTTGTTGCAACCCCTTTACCCCAATAATCTTTGCCTATCCAAAATCCAACCTCTAAAGTTTTATTCTTATAATCAATTTTTTCAGCCACCAAATTGCCTATTAATTTATTATCTAAATTTATAGCTATAGTGAAAAATTCAGGTTTTTCTCCCTCATAATTTTGGATTACTTTCTTTAACCATATTTTTTCTTGATTTTTTATTTTTTCATTTATTTTTTTATAAATTCCATTCATTAAGAATAATTCTAAATGCCTTTCTAAATCTTTTTCTCTATATTTCCTTAATTTTATTTCCATGATTTAATAATTAAAAAAGAAGTTTATTAATTTAACCCAAAGCTAACAAAGAAAGCCTCTATAAACCAAACTGAAAATCTGTTCAAAAACCCGTAAATATGCACTCCATTTGCCACTTGACAACTATCCACACAGAATTTATAAATAAAAAGAAAATAGTTAATTCTTAATGAAAACAAAAAATAAGCTCATAGTCTTTCAAGGTAATAACATAAGGAGAATATGGCACAATGAAGAATGGTGGTTCTCTGTTGTTGATATAATAGAAATTCTTACTGAAAGTTCTATCCCTAAAAGATATTGGTCAGATCTTAAAATTAAGCTAAAAGAAGAAGGGTCTGAAGTGTACGATAAAATCGTACGGTTGAAATTGAAAGCTGAAGATGGTAAAATGAGAGAAAGTGATTGTGCTAATACTGAAGGAGCATTTAGAATTATTCAATCTATTTCATCAAAGAAAGCAGAGCCTATGAAATTATGGCTGGCAAAAGTAGGGTATGAAAGGGTTGAAGAGATAGATAACCCAGAATTAGCACAAAAAAGGATGAAAGAATTATACAAGCAAAAAGGATATTCTAATGAATGGATTGAAAAGAGAGTTAGAGGCATAGCAATAAGAGAGGAATTAACAGATGAATGGAAAAACAGGGAAGTTGAAACAGAAAAAGAGTTTGCAATCTTAACAAACGAAATTAGTAATGCTAGTTTTGGAAAGACAGTTGGAGAATATAAAGAATTCAAACAGCTAAAAAATAAAAACCAAAATTTGAGAGATCATATGACAGACTGGGAGCTAATCCTAACAATGGTTGGGGAAAAAGCTACAACAGATATTACTAAAGAAAGAGATTCACAAGAATTTGTAAAATTAAAGAAAGATGCAAAAGAAGGCGGAGAGATTGCAGGAAATACAAGAAAAGACATTGAGAAAAAATTAGGGAAAAGCGTAATCTCCAAAGATAATTATCTTGACAAGCCTGAAAAGGAAAAAAGGAAATTATTGAAGAAAAAATAAAAAATTAAAGAGCATTTTCCTGATGCCAGAAAAATGATAACACACTTGCCTCAGCTAACAAAGCTAGTTGTTAATCACAAAGTAAAACAAAGCTAACAAGGAAAGCGGCTATATTAACAAAACAAACATAAACCTTATAAATACTCTAAAACAAGGCAAAACTATGGTGTTAGAGAAATTAGGATCAAGTCTAAAAACAACATTAAGCAAGATAGCTAAAAGCATGTTTGTAGATGAAAAACTAATAAATGAGCTAATTAGAGACATACAAAGAGCATTATTACAAGCAGATGTTAATGTACAGTTAGTATTCAAAGAAAACTTCTAAAAGAAAAGGTACAATTTGTACATACCTTTCTTCAACACTTGCCCCAGCTAACAAAGCTAGTTGCCAATAACAAACAAAAACAAAGCTAACAAAGAAAGCCCCTAACTAAAAATTAGCTTTTCATAGGCTTTGCATATAATTAATGCCTATTTATGTGCAATTATGGGTTTTGCACTTTTATCAGCGTCAATCTTTTTACCTATTTCTTCCATTACTGAAGGCATATCTTCAACACCACTTAACCCTATATCCCAACTATCTCTTCCTTTTTTGTAGACTTTGTATTCGTCAAAAAGAATTTCATTTGAAGAGTTATCTCTTCTTCCAGTAGTTGCATCTAAGATGCTATTCTCACCAGGTAATTCAACAGCTGCATGAAGCATTTGTCGTTTAATAGAGTATAGTTTTACAAATATTGCTTTTATTCCCTTGGCTTTAGCAACAGCAATGAATAGAACTGTGATGTCTGTGCAGCTTTTTCCTTTAACAACCCATCCATCTTTCAAAATTTGAGTGGCAGTACGTTTCCAACGCATCTTCTTCTCTTCTTCATTAGGTAGTTCAATTTTCTTGGTAACACTAAGGATCTTTCTGCCTATGTTTTTAGAGAGTTCAGAGCCTTTGCCAGTGATGCCTCTAGCAAAATCTTCTATTTCTTTTGTTACTTCAACTTGTGATATCATAATAATAAAAATGGGAGCATTTTGCCCCTATCAAAGTTTTTAGTCATAAAAATCACAGGTTGCATCGCAGTCACAATTGCAATCGCAATCGCAGTTGTCTCCATAATCTGTGCTTATTTTAGAACCTATTTTTATTTTTGGTGTGTAGTCACTTCCTATTTCTGACAATTTGTCTTGCAGGTTTCCTTTTTCCTCTTTTGGTATGTCTTCTAGCTTTTTTGCCATTTTTTATTTCCTCCGATTATTACCTTTTTTTTGTGTAAATGTGTGATTATTAGTTGCATTGGCGTGTTTAGGTGTCGCTCTAGTTGGTTTATTGTAAACTTTTCCCCTTGCAATGCTGTTATAACTTTGAATGTTTCATTGTCAACTATTGTAAAATTTCGAGTTGTTTTGTATAGAACGACTCCCTCTTCTTCTAATCGGTATGTTAAGTTTTTGCTTACTCTTAACGGCATTGTTTTGCCTAGTAAGTCTTTTTCTTTAGTTGATGCTGGTTTTTTGTATTTTCCAGTTACTAATGCATCTGATTTGTTCCGGCTACCATTATGTGCTTTGGCGCTTTCTCTGCATCCTCCTCCACAGTCTCGTAGTCCTTCGCAGTTTTTGCATATTTCAGGTAGTAGTGAGTGGTCTCTCCATTCTTCCATTCTTTTCCAAATGTCTTGTAATGGTTCAAGCAAGATGTTTCCGTACTTTTGATCGCAATGTTGACAAGCTCTTACTTCTCCTGCAGTACTTATTCCTACACTAGTTTTTCCTGCTGAACAGTTTTTATTGAGAATATGTTGATAACGTTCAATGTCTGGTGTAAAACATAAGGGTATCGGATTTAATGTTGTGACGTCTAGTCCTGTTTCTTCTTCTACTTTTAATAGGTCTTCTAGCATTTGTTTGGTTTGTTGTTTGTTGAGTGTTTGCTCTAGATGTGCTTGGCCCCCTGCTGGGCTTGGTGTCATTTTGGTTGCGCAAAATGCTGTAGCCCCTAGTTGATGCACTAATTTTCCTGTTGGGTATACATGATCTTTGTTTTGTTGACTCACAACCATATTAACTGCTACAAAATAACCTTTGCTTGTTAATGATTCTATTGCTCTTAATGTTTTACTATGGGTATTTTTTGAGTTTGTTATTTGGTGGTGTGTTTCTGGATCATAACTTGTTAGACTAGTTAAAACTCCTTGCAATCCAGCAGTTGTTAGAATGTTCTCTTTTTCTTGAGTTAGTAAGGACAGATTTGTGTTTAGTCCGACTGCTACGTTGCTGTCCCTTAATTGTTTTATATATCGTGCTGTGTCTTTAGAGTAAAGAAGTGGTTCTCCTCCTGTTAGAACTACGTGTAGCACTTCTGCTTCAATTGTTCTTTTTATAATTTCAGGTAGTAAAGTTCTATCTTCTTTTTGATATTTTTGACCAGTTGTTTGATATCTCCAAAAGTTATAACAATGTCCACATAGCTGGTTACAATTGATTGTTAGCTCAATTTGAGCGGATATTGGAGCTTTTAATGCCATTTTATTACTATTCTTGAATGATAACTTGTATATAAGCCTTTCGTAACTGTTTAGCTACTAAGGGTTGCCCTTAGCATACTATATGTATTTAAGTTTCTTATTTTCCATGTTGCTAATACAGACATGATAGTTTCTGTAATTATCATTCCTTTTTCGCTTCTTAATGAACCAAATATTTTTCTTTGTACTACAAATTCTCTTAATTCTCTTTCTGCTCTGTTGTTTGTCGGTTCAATCTCAGGATACAATATGCAAGTAAACCATTGATGTAATCCATTTTCTATTGTTACTGCAAATTTCTTTAATTCCTTGTAACTCCTTGCTGTATTAATGTATGATTGCATATCCCTAATGCAATCATTGAATATTTTATTTCTCACTTCAATTGTTGTTTCTACATTTACACTTTTTATTTTGACAAATAGTTCACAAAGTGAATTATACAAAACTCTTGCTTGTCCTTCATATTTTTGTGCAAAGAATTTTGCTTCTCGTATTAAATGTGCCCAACAGCGTTGAATTCTCTTGATGACTTTAGCATATTGTTTTAAACCATCGCAAGTAAGAATTCCACCATAATCGTTGCCTAGTACTTCAATTATTACTTTATAATCTCGTTTTTTTCTTAAACAGAACAAAACAGTAGTTAGGCTCATAAATACCCAAAACCAGTGTTTTAATCCATTTACCTTCGCACCAGTTTCATCGGCATTAAGCTGCGAAGCATTTCGCATCTCTTGTTTGAAATTATTGTATATTTCTAAGAGTTGGTCACATACTCTTCTTGTCACATCGAAGATTGTAGCTGGAGTTAATAGTAATCCATATTGGCGATTGAGGGTATTTGCTATTTTACGATGAGGTAATCTATCTTCATATCTCATAAGTGCAATTTGAGCCTGAAGATTATTGCCTAAATTTCCAACCTTAGGCAATTCAGAATCTGTTGCGATAACTTCAGTATTGCAATATGAACAATAATAGTGAGGGATTGAGAATTCTATAATCCTCAATGGTTGAGGATCAGGAATTTCTTCAATTATTCGTTTCTCTATGCGTTTGGGCTTACCAAGATGGTTTTGACAATGAGGGCAACAATCTAAGCTTAGTGATTTAAATTCAGTAGGTTCAGGAGTTTGTCGGGTAACTCCTTTGTGACCCTTAGGTGTACCAAGCTTTGCACCTTCTTTCTTTTCTCGTTTAGGATAATTGCGTTTTTGTGAAGGTGGAGTATGGGCATTTTCATATGCAAGAAGATGACGTTTTAAATCCTCAACTTGTTTTTCAAGTTCATCAATTCGAGATTCTAGAAGAATATTTCGGCGAATTATATCCCGTTTACTCAATCCTACTAAATGTGGTGGAATTTTCATTCATTTAGCTCTACACCCCAAAAAGATAAAGGAAACTATCATTTATCAAAATTTAGCTACTAGAGTATCTAAGTAGCTAAACAGTTACAGCCTTTCTAGACCTAATTTATGTGCAAAACGCCTTTATTCCTTGATGGGATAGGAATAAATCATAAGAAATTTCCACTTTTTATGAAATATCTCCAATTTTACTTGGGTTATTTTTATTAATAACCCTAAATTAATTCCAAAAATGGATATTATTGAAAAGATGAAGAAAGAAATGTTTCGCAGAAAGCTTAGCCCTAAAACCATTAAAACTTACTTATTTTATGTGAAGAAATTCTTGTTATTTTGTCCTAAACAGCCAAAAGAATTTTCAAAGAAAGATTGCAGAGAGTTCCTAGAAAAATTTATGGATAAGGAATTAAAATGGATGAAAAAAAATAATGATGAAATTGCTGGTTCGACACTTAATGTTGCATTAAATTCTCTTAGATTTATGATGGAAGAAGTGCTTAGGAAAAGCATGAAACTTAATATCAAATATTCAAAAAAACCTAAAGCTTTACCTACTTGCCTTTCTAAAAATGAAGTAAAGAAAATTATAAATTTAATAACTAATTCCAAACATAAACTTTTGATTTCATTGATATACGGAGCAGGGCTTAGAGTAAGTGAAGCTGTCAAATTAAAAAAGATGGACATTGAATTGGAAGAAAACATTGGATGGGTAAGAAAAGGAAAAGGGAATAAAGACAGACCTTTTATCCTCCCAGAGTGCTTGAAAGAAGACATTAAACTAATAATTAAATCAAATACTACCGATTATTTATTTCCTGGAAGAAAAGCACATCTTTCAGTCAGATCTGTACAAATGATATTAAAGAAAGCGGCTAAAAAATCAAAAATAAAAAAGAACATCCATCCGCATACTCTTAACGGCATTGTTTTGCTACACATGTTTTAGAAAATGGGGCCGATGTCACAGCCGTTCAATCATTATTGGGACATAGTGAGCCAAGAACCACAATGGAATACCTTCATATTGTCAAACCGAAAATGATATCAGTAAAAAGCCCATTAGATGATATTTGAATAGTTCATAGCATTTTAAGATAATTGATTCAATGCAGGAAGCTCTAGAGATATTCAGGATAGCAAGTTCCCACTATATTTCTATGCAATTATAACTTTAATTCTTATTAATAGAGCGACATATTTATATATCAAAAATTAAGCTTAAATAACATGCATCATGAAAAAATATTGAACATTCTTACTGAACAAAATGAAGTAACTTGGCAAGATATTATCTATGGTTTAATTCGTTCAGAAGAAATGGATCCATGGGACATTGATATTGGTAAATTAACTAGAAGTTTTTTAGAAATTGTTAAAGAACTTAAAAGTACTAATTTTCATTTAAACGGCAAGGTATTGTTTGCAGCAGCTTTGTTAGTTAAAATCAAATCAGAAAAATTATTGCATGAGGATATTGCACATTTTGACAGCATTTTATTCCCTCAATCTGAAGAGATGATGGATGACTTAAGCATGGACTTTTATGAAAGACCAGAATTTGACGTACCTCCTTTATGTATAAAAACTCCTCAGGCTAGAAAACGTAGGGTTTCTGTACAAGATTTAGTTGGTGCATTAGAAAGAGCTTTGAATATTAACAAGAGAAGAGTATTAAGAAAAAGAAGATTTTTGGATTATAATCTACCAGATATTCCTGAAAAGAAAATTAATTTAACTGAATTGATTGTAGATATCTTGACAAAGATTAAAAATTTATTCCAGAAAAAAGAAGAAGTAACTTTTTCAAGACTTTTGCCTGAAGGTAAAATAGGCAAGGAAGAAAAGATATTTACTTTGATGCCTTTGCTGCATTTAGACCACCAAAGTAAGATTGATTTAGAACAACTAGAACATTTTGGCGAGATTTATATTAGGGAAAAATTGTGATTATTCTATTGGGTAATTATAAAAAATTTCATTCTCTTTAAAATAATTTTTGTTAAAGTTTTTAAACTCATTACCACAAATTCTTAAAAATAAATTTGATAATATTTCTAATCTCTTATCCCCCCAAGAATAAATATCTTCTTTTTCTAAAAAACGACTTTGTTTATTGTTTATATAATCAGACCTAACCATTTGACAATAAATTAGGTTTTCACAAGTTTTTGTTTCTATTTCTTTTTTCCTAAATATTCCATTTTTAATTTTCTTTCTTTCTTTCTTTATTTTAGAAATTACAACTATAAAGTTCAGATATTTTTCTGTTAAACAACTTAGCCCCGATTGTTTTAGTGTATGCTTCCTTGTAAAATCTAATTCAAATTCAAAAAAAGGTGCCTTTTTCTTTAATAAGATTAATAATGAATCAAAATAATTCTTAAATTGTTGATCATATTTCCTGCAAATAATTTCAGCTGAAGGTTTTGCTCCTACTTTTGTTAAATCAGCCAATTGTTGTTCTACACTTGGATTAAATAAATCTAAAGCTTTTTGAACATAGGGCATAGGAATATCAAATCTTTGAGCAAATGCCTGAACATCTGCAATATTTCTTCCTTGCTTTTCTTTAGGCTCTTGCTTCAACAAATCAAACAAATCTTTAGCTGGTTTTTGAAATTGATCTTGAATATAGAACGAATCTGCTAAAGTAACTACATCAACAACATCCTGATCAGTAAATATCCTTCCAGATTCTAATTTAACATCTAAAGTTTCTTTAGGTTTTAAGCTAACTATTTGATTATCTTCTTCTCCTTCTAGTTGGTATTCTTTAGTAACTTCCATTTTTATTCTATTTTAAGTTTAAGTTTAGTTTGAGGGTAGTTCAAGTTCATAATCTCTAATTATTCTAAGGTCAAAACTTTCACGCATTTCATAAATCTGTCTGCTTAGCTTGTTAAGTTCTTCTAATTCTGTGCCACATTTCCTCAGGAATAAAGGGTCGTATATTATTATCTTTAATTTATCTCCATAACTCGGATACTTGCCAAATATAACGCCCACAAGCTTTTTGCATTTGTGTTTTATTTTTCTCCCTTTCCCAAAGATTCTCTTTTTTGATGTTTCTGTTATCTTGTAGATGTTTAATCTAGTGTGATCTCCATCACTGTTTAATATTAACCTGTGCCATTTAGCTTTAAACTCGTCGGCAGGAAAAGCTTCCTCTATTGCTCTAATTAACTCCTGCCCATATGTATATTTGAACTTGCGTTTTTGCCTTTTTTTCTTTTTATCGTCTAACTTTTTGATTCTCCATGATTTATTGATTCCAAACTTTTGAAGATCTGATATCTGCTCTTCCAAGGATAGCTTGTGATTGTTGATAGCCTTAGGTATATAATGCTCTGGAATATCATATTTTCTTGCAAGCTCATAAATATTATCAATAGAATATTGGTTAGGATTGCTGTTTATAGCTACTTGCTCTTGTGCTGTTTCTTCATTAAACTTTTTCTTTTTTAGTTGAAATTCCTGCCTAATTTGCATATTACTTGCTTCTAAGATTATGCTTGTAACTTCTTCGCTTGTAAAAGTTCTTTCTAATTTAACATCTAAAGTTTCTTCTTTAGGCTTTAAATTAACTTCTTGATTATCTCTTTCTAATTGGTATTCTTCAGTAACTTCCATTGTTAAAATTCTAAGAAATTACTCATTTATAAATCTTTCTATTGTTATAACTAAAAAGTAGTTACTTAAACACTTTTCTAAACAAACTAACAAAGAAACCTTTTTTCTCAACTTTAACACTATAGTCTTCTACATAATCTTGTCCAATTAATGCAGCGGCTAACTTTTTATAAGCTACAGCTGGTTTTGAACGAGGATGTGTGAATACTACAGCATCTTTCATTTTATTATGGTATTTCTATCAATAATCTCTAATAAATTCTATTCTATGCCTCTCTTTTTTATAAATTTGCTTGAATTCTATGTTAAGTTCTTCTAATATTGTGCCACATTTTCTTAGGAATAAAGGATCGTAAATTGTTATAGATAATTTATTGCCTGTACCCTCCAGAGAAGTATAATATTTCAAAAAAAGAAAAGAAGCAACCTTTTTTTGACTACGTTTTATTTTTTTACCTTTTCTGAAAATTCTCTTTTTAGATATATCTCTTATCTTATATATGTCTAATATAAAACTATTTAAACAACCATGAAAAAGGCCAAAGAAGGCTATTTTTCTGTGCCATTCAGCCTTGAACTCTTCGGTAGGAAACGCTTCTTCTAGAGTCTTAATTAAATCCTGTTCATACTTAAATCTGATTTTGTATTTTTCTTTTTCTTTTTCTTTTTCATATTGTTTATATTTCCTGGATGTTACTCTTGAAATATTAAATCTTTTAATATCTAATATCTGCTCTTCCAAGGATAGCTTGTGATTGTTGATAGCCTTAGGTATATAATGCTCTGGAATATCATATTTTCTTGCAAGCTCATAAATGTTATCAATAGAATATTGGTTAGGATTGCTGTTTATATCTACTTGATCTTGTGCTGTTTCTTCATTAAACTTTTTCTTTTTTAGTTCAAATTCCTGCTTAATTTGCATATTACTTGCTTCTAAGATTATGCTTGTAACTTCTTCGCTTGTAAAAGTTCTTTCTAATTTAACATCTAAAGTCTCTGTATTATCTTCTTCTAAAACTTGAGGTTGTAAACTAACTACTTGTTCTTCTGTCTCCTCTTCTGATTCAAAAAAATCTAATTGTTCTTTAGTAACTTCCATTGTTAAATTCCAAGAAACACTTACTTTATAAATCTTATGATAATTACCACTAAATAATTACTTAAAGAACTTCTTAAACAAACTAACTAAAAAACCTTTCTTCTCAACTTTAACACTATAGTCTTCTACATAATCTTGCCCAATTAATGCAGCCGCTAACTTCTTATAACTAACAGCAGGTTTAGACCTAGGATGCGTGAAAACAACAGCATCTTTCATTTTCAATGCATGCTTTATAGAAACATCATAAGGTATTACAGAAATAACAGGTCTTTCCAACATTGACTCTACACTTCTAATAGTTATTTCAGAATTGCTCTGTCCAGTCTTAGTCAAAACAACACCTATAACATTTTTCTTATAATCTTCAGCTAACTTAATAGTTTTCATAGCATCAGTTATGGCTGGCAGTTCAGCATTAGTAACAATCAACAAATCATCAACAGCACTGATGGCATTCAAAGCTTCCCTGCCCAATCCCGCAGCACCATCAACAAGAACAAAGTCAGGTTTCAATTTTCTTAATTTTTTCAAAGAAGAAGATAACTTTTCAGGGTTAGTTATATGCAAATCACTTAAAGCTATGCTACCAGGAACAATCTTAAGGCCAGCAGGATGAATATAAACAGCTTCATGAATTTCATTCTTACCTTGTAAAACATGATGCAAATGTATAGGCACAACAGGAACTCCTAAATGTAATCCAACATTAGGCGTAGTTAAGTTAGCATCAACAACAATAACATCTTTACCAAAATAACTTAATGCAGCACCTAAATTAACAGAAGTAGTTGTCTTACCAGTACCCCCTTTCCCAGCCATAATGGCAATGAACTTTGTCATCTTTATTCTATTAATCCTTTAAGATAGTATATATAATTTTTTGTTTTTTCAGCAAATAACTTTAACTTGTCAATATCTACTTCAGCTTTAGCAGTAACTAAAGCGACATTCTTCCTATACTCTTCTTTCTTTTTATATTCAGAATTTACAATTACTCTTAGTTTACAATAAAAATCAATAATATCTTTTACTTCTTTATCTTTAGGATACAATTCTTCCATCATTTTGCACCTTACTAAAGGAACATTAGGTAACATACTAATTTTACCTTTCAATTTGAAATATTCTAATACATCCGTAATTTGATAATCTAAAGAACTAACTAATCTTTGCAAAATGTTTCGGATAATATCTACTGTTCTAGTATATTTTAGTGTAACAAATATAAGATGATCTACTCTTTTCAATTCATCTATTGCATTATATCCGTCCATTATTTTAACCTTACTGTCCTATTCACTCTGTCCATGAATATCTTGACATCTGCAAGATAATTCTTGACTTTTTGCAAGTTTAACACTTGCATACTATAATCTTCTGAGCATATTACGAACTTGTCTCTCCTTATAAAGTCTATGGGCCCTTTTTGTTTGGTTTCTACAAGACGTTTTAAGTCTTGCAACAATAAAACACAACTTCTATTGATGTTGTATTCGCCAATACGGTTTTTGAACAAGCCTAGTTCGTATTCAAAATCCCTTTTCACAAGCGGGATTCTTTTGTATAGCCTTTCATAATGCAGTACTGCTTCCATTCCTTTGTTCAGTGCCACATAAAGGTTGTATGCAATTGTATAGAGCAACTTAGTCTCTTGCACCTGTGCGTATGTAATATACACCAAATGGTCAGCTTTATGCAAAGCGCCATTAGCTTCAGTAATAAGAGATTTTAGTTTTTCCATAACTATGCTTGGGTTAGTTTCATAATAGCTTCAGCCAAATCTCCCTGAGTTTCTTCTAAAGCTTCTTTTGCTTTGTCTTCAGAAACGCCAGCTTGTTCAGCAACGGTTTTAACATCGTCTTCTTTATAGCTCATTTCTTCAACAATGCCTGTAATTTGAAAACTATCTTCGCCACCCATTGTTATCTTGACCACATTAGGATTTTTTATTATTAAATCACCATGAGTAGATTTGATTATTACTTCGTTAGCTTCAATATCTTCTTGCTTGATGCCCATCTTTTTCATGGCCATCTTCATCATTTTTGGATTCATATTAGGTAACATTTTAGTTTTATCCTAAAGGTTTTGTATTATGTAAAATTACAATAAACACACTAATTGCAATAATTGCAATAACTAAATAAGTTGGTGGTATTTCGATTTTACTCTTGTATTCATCAAAATACCTCATTATTCCTCCGCCACTGGAGGGCATAGATATCTTATTATCTGCCATTTTCATAGTAGTAAGGCCTGTCTACTTTAAAAAACTTGCGTTATCTTTGCTTTTAGTAAAGAATTTAAGTAAATAGGGTCTTAAAATGCTTATGGGGTTTAAAGATTTATTTTATCTCTTCACAGGATTTACAAAATCGCATAAAGAAGATCAAGGAAGTTTAATTTTCTTAGTTTTTGGGGTATTATTGATTAGTGCAGTATCTTTTGTAGAATGGTATTTTATGCATAAAGGATTTACTTTAGTATCTTATTTAGGGATTATAGTAGCATTAATTGGATTTTTTATTAGATGGTTTGGCGCTATAATTTTAAAACACCAATATTTGCAGTTTAGTGTTATTGAAAGAAGAAAATTAGTTACTCAGGGTTTGTATAGTAAGATAAGGCATCCTTGTTATCTTGGTGTTTTTATTGCATTGTTTGGGATTGCAATGTTTTTTTCAAGCTGGGCAGGATTGTTAATACATTTATTTGTTATATTTCCTTTAGGTTTGCGTAGAATTAGTAATGTAGAAGCTAAGTTAAGTGAACATTTTGGGAATTCTTATAAAAAATATATGAAAGATACAAAAAAGCTTATTCCTGGCATTTATTAGCCAAACATTTATAAATAATATATTATTTTCTCATTCTATGGTAGAAAAAAAAATGTATGATAATATAGATGCATATATGGCTGACAATTTAAAGCCAATAACCAAAATTTTAGAAAATAAAGAAGAAATTAAAGAACAACTAAAAGTGGGTAATAATTCATTAGTTAATTTAATGGTGAATTGTTTAGAAACTGCTGTCCATGAACTTTCTGGAAAATATTTAACAGAAGAAAAAGAAATATTTTTTCGTTATTGGATTGCGTTCCATAATACTATTAATGATATTGATTTTGTAAACTATTATGCAGGCGATATGCAAAAATGGTTAAAACAAATATATCCTAAAGAATGTACTAATTTATGTTGTTTAGAGAGAGAAGATTTTAAAAAAGCATTTACTATTGCAGTCAATGAAGAAAAAGTTCCTGAACTTTTAGAGATTTATCATAAAAATCCTCATTTGGAATTAACAGCTGAACAAATTAGGTCTATAAAAGCTCAAAAAGAATTAAAACAAAAATTACCTAAAAATGAATCTACTGATAAAGTAGGGGATGTTGATAAACAAAAATTAAAAAATAAATTTTTTAAAAGAATAGCTATAATGGGTGCATTAGTTTTGGGTGTTTCAACATTTATTTCATACCAATCTGCATCTAATGAAGAAAAGCAAAAAGAATTAGAAACTATAGTTCAAACTGTTGAAGAAAAATATGGTGATACAGATAAAGATGGTTCTGTTGATGAAAGGGAAAAATTGAAATTATATGAGGATATTGCAAAACAAAATAATGCTTATTTTGTAAATGGAGAATTTAATGACAAGGGTGGAGATTTAATTGATAGAGACAAATTAATTAATTGGTTTAAAAATTATAATCCTTCAGAAGGTTTTGGAAAAATATATGGTGTAGATTCAAAAACCTTAGAAAAAAATAAACAACTTTATGAAAGTACTATTCATAAAGAAAACAAAGGTCCAACTTTAAAATAATTTATTTCGAGCTTATAATTTCTAGGACATCATTGTGTTTTAATGCATAATCTTTTCCAACAGTCATTTTAGTTTTAACATTAATGGCCCTAATAAAATTCTTACCAAAATCTGTATGTAATTTGTAAGCAAAATCTAAAGCCGTTGACTTTGCAGGCAATAAGAAACAGTCAGGCAACACATTACCATCTTTATCTGCTAATTTGTTTATACCTCCAGGATAGATTGTAATGTACTTTAATAAATCAAATACTGCCTTATTCAAAGTATCTTGAACTCCTGTACTTCCAAATTTCTGAAGAACATTTTTTCTAATGAATTCTAAAGCTTGCTTTTGTTTGTCTGATAAATTTCCTATAATCTCAAAATCATTTTCACCAGGAATGTATTTAATCAAATCTTTTTTAGAAGCTTCTTTCAATGCTAGTTCATAATCAGCAGAACATCCTATGATAATATAATCTGGAAACTCTTTTTTCAAGTTTTCAATATTTTTTTCAGCAGTTTCTAAATCTAATTTGTTAGCTGCAATTAACATGGGTTTACTTTCTTTTCTTAATATTAAAGCTAATTTTTTAATATCCTTTTCTTCCCATTGGATTATATCTTCAGGAAAATCTTTAATTGCATCTTTAACCATCTTTTCAGTAACTCTTAACCCAGATAATTGCTTGGCAATAGCTTTGTAAACTTCTTTGCTTTCTTGTTTTATTGTTCTAGAAAACTTATCCCATCCCCTCATTATAATCTGGTAATACCACATATCTAATTCATGCTCTAAAAATTTGACATCATTAACCGGATTATAACTGCCAGGTTCAATAGGTTCACCTTTTTCATTAGTTGCACCAGCAGCATCAATGACATGTATTAACACATCGGCTTCATTCAAGTCGCTTAAGAACTGGTTACCTAAACCATGCCCTTCATGAGCGCCAGGAACTAAACCAGCTACATCTATTACATCTACAGGCACAAACCGCTTATGGTTTTGGCAAGAACCGAACCGAGGATTACATTGTGTATTAAAAAAAGTGTCTACACAGTCTATTTTAACATAGCCTATGCCATGGTTTGGTTTTATTGTAGCGAAAGGATAGTTCGCTATCTCGACCTCCGCCAAAGTCAATGCCTTGAAAAACGTTGATTTTCCAACGTTGGCCTTACCAATAATTCCTACTAACATAGAAACTTTAGATTTTAATAGCCTATTTAAATGTTTTCAACTAAAAATCCTATCCTTAAAGTAATAAATTTAAAGAATTTACACTAAACCATAGAAACCTTAATAAGTGAATAATTGTTCACGTTCTATACTAATCATTTTTAAAAAATTTTAATAAAAAAAGAGAGGTGTTTATTGATGGTAGGTTTAACTTATGAACAAATTGTAGAGAAAATCAAGATACAAGCGAAAGTTTCAGAAGACGAAATTAAGGTAAGAGTTAATGAAAAATTAGACAAATTATCTAATCTTATTTCTAAAGAAGGGGCAGCACATATAGTAGCAAACGAAATGGGAGTGAAAGTTTTTGAAGCTCCTAAAGGTGGCAGGATAAAAATTAAAGAAATGCAGCTAATGCAACGTAATATAGAAATTCTAGGTAAAGTTCAGAAAATATATGGTATTAGAGAGTTTAAGACTCAGAATAGGGAAGGCAAAGTAGGATCTTTTTTAATAGGTGATGACACAGGTTTATCAAGAGTAACTGTTTGGGACGAACCATTAATGATTGATGTTGAGAGATTAAAAGAAGACAATACTGTTTTAATTAAAGGAGCTTATGTCAAAGAGAATAATGGTTATAAAGAAATACATTTAGGTTCAGGTGCACAAATATTGATTAATCCGCCTGGAGAAACTATTGATAATGTAGTTCAAGTTGGACAAAAACCTGAAGCCATAGTAAAACAAATTTCTCAATTAAATGAAAGAGATTTTGCAGCAGTTACTGGGACAATAGTACAAGTTTTTGAACCAAAATTTTATGAAGCCTGTTCTGAGTGCGGAAAAAAAGTAAATCCAGAAACTGGTAGATGTAAAGAACATTTATCAGCTAATAAACAATTAATGCCTGTTGTTAATATTATATTTGATGATGGGACAGAAAATATCCGTATTGTGGCATTTAGAGATCAAGCTGAATCTTTGTTAGATTTAAATAATGAAAAATTAATTGCTTTAAAAGATAATTTTTCAGATTTTGACGAATTAAGGGCAAAAATTTTAGGTAAGCAATTAAAGATTACAGGAAGAGTTGTTAAAAATGAAATGTTTGGAAAGTTAGAAATGGTAGCAAACAATGTTGAAAAAGTAAATCCTAAAGAATTGTTAAATGAATTAAAAACTACGGAGGAAGTTGTTCGTTAAATGATGTTCAAGACTCACATGGCTTTTGCTGTGTTGGTTTCTTTATTTTTTCTTCATTATTTTCAACCACAAAATCCTATTTTATTTTCTATAGTTTTTTTGTTTGCAGCAATATTGCCTGATATTGATACTAGCAAAAGCAAAATAGGACAAAACACAAAACCTTTATCTATAATTTTAAATATTTTGTTTGGCCATAGGGGATTTTTTCATACAATTTGGATACCTTTAATAGTTTTTTTAGCATCATGGCATTTTGAATATAAAATCTTAGGTATTGCATTTTTTTCAGGTTATATGTTGCATTTAACTTGTGACCTCTTTACAAAAGAAGGTGTTAAATTATTTAGCCCTTTGTTAAAATTTCATTTTAAAGGTTTTTTAACAACGGGGGGCAGGTTGGAATATGTGTTATTGTTAGGAGTAATTATTTCAATAGGATTATTTATAATAAAGATAATTTAATATAATCTTAAATCTTTTAAAAATTATGGGTAATTGCACTTATACTGGGCTCATAGGATTAATATTAGATGAAATGCCTTCAAAAGAATTCATTCATTCATTTAATGTAAAAGATTTACTTAAAATTACAAAACATTATTGTGGTGCTCTTAGTGAAGGTACTTCTTCTTGTTATTGGGGCTTGGAACATTTAGATTTTGCAAAAGCAGTTGATCTAAAAGATGAAATTGCAATAAGTTTAAGATTCAAAAAAAACAATGGCTTATTTGTTCCACAAAAAAATGTTTGTAAAGGTAATTCTTGTGCAATTTTAGATGATAATCAAGCAGCTATGATGGAACTTTTAACACAATGTCTTCCATATATACCTAAAAAAAGAAAGGGTTCTTATTTTATTTTAACTCCTTTTGAAAAAGGTTGTTGCGAATTTAAAGGAGGCACAATAAATATTAAGTTAGAAGAGATTAAGAATCTTATAAACACTTTCTTAAAGTTTTAAGATGCTCTTTCCTTGAATTCAAGTAAGGCTCAGGAACTTTTTCCCCTTGTAAATACCTATTCTCATTAATAACTATGCTTAGAATATGATTACAATTATTTTTAGTTAAAAAAGAAGGATTGTTTTTATGCCATTTATCTAGTTTTTTCTCTAAATCAACTACCTTTTCACCTGTAACAATCTTCCTTACAACTGATTCAAATTCTATTAATTCAAGATTTAATACCATTTTCAAAAATTAAGGAATTAACCCCTTTATAAATGTTACTTTTTATTTGATTTTTCCATTTCCAAAAAATTTATAAATATTAATTATAAAAAAAAGACTATGATGAAGCGTGTCAGAATAATAATTTCCGGTGATGTGCAAGGTGTTTACTTTCGTGCTAATATAAAAGAGAATGCTGTTATGCTTGATCTAAACGGTTTTGTAAGAAATCTTTCTGATGGTTCTGTAGAGGCAGTTTTTGAAGGTGAAGAATCAGATATTGAAGAAATTATTGATTATTGTAAAGAAGGTCCTAGAGGGGCAAAAGTTCTTGACGTTGATGTAGAAGAAGAAGAGTTTGAAGATGAATTTGAGGACTTTGAAGTTAGGGATTAAAAAAATAAAAAAAGAATTATTTTTCTACTTTTAATGGTTTATATCCTTGAAACCATTTGATTAATGTTCTTAATTCTTCTGGATCATATTCACTATTAATATCCCCATTTTTATTTATAGTCTCCTTACGACAATCTAATTCTTCTCCATTTTTATCTTTAAAGAAATTAAAATGATCCCCTTCAATTAATAATCCTTCATTTGCTTTAGCAACTTTTGCATACAAAAAAATTTTTTCTTTTATTGTTAAAAATCCATCATTATTTAAATCTCCATAAAGATTAACAATATTTTCCTTTTCAGCACTTAATTCTTGGGATAATCGATTACATTCTTCTATTCTTAATGCTCCTTCACTTTTAAGTGCTTTACATCCAGCACCTAAAGAACTAACAGCCAACAATCCTGCTAATCCTAAACTTGTTATTAATTGTCTCATATTATTTACCTCCGAAAGTTATTTTACTCTAAAAATCAATAAAGGATTTATAAATGTTACTGAACAATATGCTTAACTAACCAACATTCTTTCAAACTTTTAACTTGAGCAAATTTTACAAACAAACTTTTCACAGAATCTACTCCTACAATTTTATCTAACATGCCATCATTTTTAGATTGTATAAATTCTGGCTTTTGATAAACAGCTAAAGTTTGCAAATTAGAAAACTGTTGCAATAGTCCAGATACTTTGTAAGAATCTCCTTCTTGTTCCAAATAACCTTTTTGTACTAAGACTGTAATCAAATCATACAAGTCAGAGAACTGCACTCCTGATTTTGAAAATAATTCTGCAGGTTTAAATTTACCTAATTTTAAAGCAGTTTGAAAAACTTTGCTCTGCTGTTCAGAAATATCATATAACTTTATTTTGCTTAACTCAACACCTTCATTAGTTTCAACATTATTTATTATCTTAGCTTCATTCAAATCAACTAACAGATTAAAATCTTCAGAACCTTGATTGCATCTTAACATAACGCAAGGTGCTAATTTAGTTATAACTTTTACAGAAGTTTCAGACATTAACTCCATATCTCTAGCAGTCATCTTAGGCTGTACTAATAACATTAAATTTGATTCATTAACTTTTTCATCAGCTATAAGCTTAGAAAATATTTTTACAGCTTCACCTCCATGTTTTGTACACCTAGGTCTAATGTTAACAAATAATGGTAAATCAATTACACCAGTAATCAATGCAGTACCAATTGGAATATTTTGTAATTCATTTTCTAATTCAAAAGTCATTCCTTCAACAGAGTTAGTAATAGCTTTGATATCATTAGGATTAGTTACTTTCAAAATAACTTGTGTAGAAACTTGTGAAATAATACTTTTTTCGATTCTACTAGGTCTTTGCGATATAATAGCCAATCCCATTCCAAATTTACGCCCTTCAGCAGCAATCTGTCTCAAAATAGCATTGCTCTTAGCTTCTCCAAAACCACGTTCAGGGCAAAAATTCTGAGCTTCTTCAACAACTAAAAAGAATGGTGGAATATTACCTCGTTTACGTTCCATAAACAAATCATTAGCTAACTTGTAAACAATTACTTCCTGCACTTCTGGAGGAATGCCTCTTAAATTTATGATAGAACATTTGTTTAAGTTAACTAACTCGCTAGGTAAAGTACCATTATCTGAAAATAAGTCTAACCTTTTAACATATTCTAACATATTAATCAAAGTCCACTTAGCACTACTTTCTTCACTTGATTCTAATTCAAATATTAAATCATCAAAACTAGATTCATTACCCAAATTCTTTAAAGCAGAATATAAAACGCCTAATTGCGAATTAGAAAGTTTAGTAGGCAATAATTTAATCATTTCACTAGGAGTTAATCTTTGACTATTAAGCTTCAAAGCCTTTGCTCTAGGATTAGCTTCAATGTCAGGAGAAAATTCTTCAATTTGCCCTAAGTAAGCTTTAGGCTTTAATTGAAATTCTTGAAGTTTAGCAACATCTTCACTTGGTTGATTAAAAGAATGATATTCCCCATGTGGATCAATTATTACTAAAGGAACTTTAGCATCTAATAAAGCTTCTAGAATGACAGCAACAGCATAAGATTTCCCACTGCCACTTTTTCCAGTAATAAATATGTGTTTTGTTATTAATGTATCAATATCAATATGGACTTTTAAATTATTTCTGCCGTCTAATACACCCATGAAAGCGCCATTACCAGCTAACTCTAATCCTAATGTTTTTTTAACAAAATCATCATCAGCCCTTAAAACTTCTATTCCTGGCTCAAAAGGTGTTCTTAAACCGCGAAAAATATTATCTGAATCTCTATAGCCTAATACATTACATATTGCAATAGAAGCTTCAGCTGTTCTTTCTATTTCTAATATCTGTCCTAATACAAAACCATAATGTGGATGACTAACTTGCACATAACCAAATTTTTTTGCATCCCCCTTTACCTCAAACCTAAAACTATTCGTAGAAACCTTTCCTGTAATCTTGCCTAATATCATTGAAAAAAATAAAAAAGAAATTTATTGTTGCATTTCTTGTCCGATTCCAAAGTTTTCACGCAAGAAACTCATCATCATATGATTTCCAGCTGTTTTGTAAACTCTGAAAGCCGAATTAAGCTTTTCTTTTTTAAGATATAAATCTCCTAAGGTGTTTAATTTCTCTTGTTCTCCTGCAATAGAATAAGCTTTTTCAGCAAAAGGCAAACATTCATTTCTTTCAGTTTTGACACATTTGTCTCCAACTTCAATTAATTTAGTAGTATTTTCTAATAAATGAAATACTTCAATTGCACTATCATATTTCTCTCTATTAATGCATTCTTCTCCAACTTTAACAAGCATTTCCTTATCATTAAGCAACTTATAAGCTCTGATAGCATCAACCATTTGACCATCTCTTAAACAAGTTTCTCCAGTAACTCTTAATCTTTCTCTATTTTGGGCTAATTTATAGCAGTCAATAGCATCGCTATACATTCCTTTAGAACTAAAATCATCACCTATATTGACTAATTTAGGGCTATTATTTGTTGCAACATAAGCTTTTACTGCTTCTGTAATTTTACCTTTTTTCATAAGCTCTTCACCGACAGAGTTCATGATGTTATTTCGCATTTCTTCACTAAACATGGAAAGATTAACGCTTTCAACACCTTTTTTAAGGATGATTGGAACCATCTTTTCATATGTAGCGTTGCCTTGATTATTGTACTTTTCAACAAGTCCTTTTACTTCTTTTTTAATATGATCCATACCTTTCACCTCTATTTTTAAGCATATTTTTTAATTAATCCGAGAATATTCTACCTATTTATATATTTATTGCCTATTTTTGAGGTTTAAAAGAGAAAACACAATTTTAATCTTTTTTATAGGAAGTTTTTTAAATAAAATATTTTCTTTTAAGTGATAATTTTTGGGAAAAATGAGTTTAGAAAATATTTGGCATTTAACGTCAAAAGAAAAATGGGCAAAGATATTAGAATCAGGTTATTTAGAACCACGCACTATTCTTAATAATTCTAAAGTTAAAATTCCTCCTTCTTGTCTTGTTGGTATTCTTCCTAATCATATTAAAAAATGGAAAGAATATGGGCTCCTTGTATATTTAAAAAAGCAGGTTTTGGAAGACAAATATGGTTGGGATGAGATTGATGAATCTAAAATTTTAGTATTAAATGTTCCAAAAATAGAATCTAATACTCTTTCACAAGGTTATGTTAGGGAACATAAATATTTTTCTCCTAAATGGTGTAATCAATATATTGAAGGAGCATTTAAAGAAGTAATGACTGAATCATTAACTATGGGAAGAAATTCTTTATTTGTTAATAAAAAAAATAGGAATCTTATTATGGATTTATTTTTAAAATATTGTAATTCTCAAATTGATTTAAAAGATTATTATGGACAATTTGAACTTCCAGAATTTTGGTTACTACAAAGAACACCCGTAGAAATAATTAAAACCTTAAGTTTAGAAAAAGCTTTAAAAGATTAATTCAAATGAAATTCAACTATGTCTCCATCCTTTAATTCATGCTTTAAATTAAGTATTTTTTGGCCATCAAATTTGACAGATTTGCCCCAAATCCTTGCAAACCGAAATTTTGTGATAAACTCTTTATGTAATTTTAAACAAGCATCCCTTAAAGTTGCTTGACCTTTCAAAACCAAAGGAACCCTTAAGTCAGCAGGTTTACTAATTTCTTTACAATAAATTCTTACCAAATCTAATTTGTCAAAAATCTTTTTCTTTAATTCTTCTAAACCTACACTTTTTTCAGCAGAAATTAAAACATCTGGTTTTATTTTTTTCTTTATTTCTTCTAATTTTTCTTTAGAAACTAAATCAATTTTATTAACAACAATTAAACCATTAAGATATTTTCTGTTATCTTCAATAACATCAATCAATTCATCAACATCAATATCTTCTCTGAATATAACATCAGCATTATTAAACTTTAATTCTCTTAAAACATCAATAATAATTGGTTTAGTAGTTTTAGTTAATTTTACAGAAGAAATATTTATTCCACCAGTACTTTTTTTTGTAATTCTTACATCTGGTTTTTTCTTATTTATCCTTATTCTTGCTTCATACAATTCATTTTGTATTGCTTCTAATTGTTGCGGTTTAGTTGCATCAATTAATAATATGACTAAATCAGCTACACCAACAGCACCTAAAACTTCTCTACCTTTTCCTCTACCTTTAGAAGCACCTTCTATTAAACCAGGAACATCAAAAATTTGGATTTTAACATTTTCATATTCTAAAGAACCAGGTATAACCTCTAATGTAGTAAATTCATAATGGCCGACTCGTGATTCAGCAGCAGTAATTTTGTTTATCAAAGTACTTTTACCTACAGAAGGAAAACCAACTAAAACAGCTGTAGCATCGCCACTTTTTCTTACTGACCAACCTTGTGCATGAACTTTTTTAGAAGATTTAGCTGTTTTTTCGCCTTTTAATCTTGCAATCTTAGCTTTAAGTAAACCAACTGCTCCTTGAGTTCTTTTATTATATTTAGTTTTTTTTAACTCTTCTTCAAACTCTTGAATTTTCTCATTTAACTTGTGGTCAACTATTCCCATTACAATTTAGTTGATTATAGAATTTTATATGCTTTGCTATTGGGATAAATTTATAAATTTATGGATTATAACTACTATATGCCTTATGAAAGCTTTTCTTTAAACAAAGAGTATGGTTTAGAAGATAAAAAATTACTTAAGAACAATTTTGAAGATATTTTAAAGATAGCTTTTGAAGGTATATTAGTGAAATCCTTTAACACAGATACAGAAAAAAATGGTTGTTTCACATATAACTTTTTATTAGAAGATTTTTTATTAAAAATAAGTTTGGAATTAAGTCAAAACAATAAAGAATATGCTTCTTTATATATTGAAATTAATAGGGATAAGAAAGAAGAGTTGCCTAAGCATTTAAGTAAATTAGAAGGAATACTTGAAACTAAAGCAAAAAGAGAATCTATTAAAAATTTTAAACAAGATTTAAAAAATTCTCCTAGTTTAAAAAATAGATTTATAAAAATAAAAGAAAAATAAAAAAATTATTCTTCAGATTCACTTGCTAAGAATGCCCACCAAGGTTTTTGAGATTGTATAATTTCTCCGTTCTCTGCATCAACTTGTGCTTGAACTTGCATTTGAGTTTTAAACAATCCTAAGAATCTGGCTTGTTTTTGTGCTTGAACTTCATAAGCAACTCTTACTTGTTCGCCTTGGCCCACTTCTTTTAATTCAATATGACAGCCGTTCTCTTCTGCACAAACTTTTAACTTTAATCTTTCTAAAGCTCTTTCAGATGCTGTGTCTGGCATAATCTTAATTTCAGAATCTTTTCCATTACTTAATTTGACTTTAAGTCTAGTTTTTTCTTGGACTTGTTCTTGCATTAATTCCATGTTAGTATTTGCAAAAGCATTTCCAACTTGAAATTTCAGTTGATTATTTTCTTGCACTTGAAACTTCATTTGTTTGCCATTTTCAGACATAAATTCTCCTGCCATAACCTTGTTTTGAGCTTTATTTTGAGCCATAACTTGTTGAGCTTCACCTTGCATTTCTTGAGCTTCTAAGCCTTGTCCTGTACCTTGTCCAGCTTCTTTTACTTCTGGATTTTCAATACCTGTTCCAGGTTCATGAATTCCTTGTTGTCCTTGAGCAAAAGTTAAAGAACTCATTAATAGAACAACAAAAATAACTAAAATTGATTTTTTCATGTAATCACCTCTAAAATATAGAAGTTTTGATTATTTTTAAAGTTTCTTACGCTTCATCAACAACGAATTACTTACTACACTAACAGAACTCATAGCCATTGCACCACCAGCTATTATAGGGGACAATAACCAGCCAGTAAAAGGATACAAGACTCCTGCAGCAATTGGTATTCCTAAGATATTATAAAATAAAGCCCAAAACAAATTCTGTTTAATTTTGTTCATAGTTATTCTACTTAACTTGATTGCTTTAGCTACATCCAATAAATCATTCCTCATTAGAACTACATTACCAGTTTCCATTGCAACATCTGTGCCTGAACCCATTGCAATACCAATATCTGCTTGCGCTAAAGCAGGCGCATCATTTATTCCATCACCAATCATTGCAACTTTTCCATTTTTTTGTAACTTCTTAACATAATTTGCTTTATCTTTCGGTAAGACTTCAGCAAATACATTCTTAATTCCAACTTGATTTGCTATGGCTTTAGCAGTTCTTGAATTATCACCAGTAATCATGTAAACCTCTAAACCTAATTTTATTAAAGCAGAAACAGCTTCCTTAGAAGTATCTTTTATTACATCAGCAACAGCAACTAATCCTAAAGCTTTTCCTTTAGAAGCAAGAATCATTACAGTCTTACCTTCATCTTCTAATTGAATAATTTGTTTATCATTAAACTTTATTTTATCCATTAACTTTCTATTACCTAATAAATATTCTTTAGATCCTAATTTAGCTTTAATTCCATGTCCCGGAATAGCTTTGAAATTTTTAGCATTACTTAATTTCAAACCTTTAGCTTTATTTACAATAGCATCTGCCAAAGGATGTTCAGAACCTTTTTCAATTGAAGCAGCTATCCTTAATAATTCTTTAGAACTTAATTCTGAAGCAATAATATCTGTAACTTCAGGTTCACCTTTAGTTATTGTACCTGTTTTATCAAAAATAACAGACTTAACTTTATGGGCAGTTTCCAAAGCATCTCCACCTTTAATTAAAATTCCAGCTTTAGCACCTTTACCAGAACCTACCATGATAGCAGTAGGTGTAGCTAAACCTAAAGCGCAAGGACAAGCAATTACTAATACAGCAACTGCTGTAATTAACGCAAATGAAACGTCTTTATCAAAAATAAATTTCCAAGTTAAGAATGTAACTAAAGCAATTCCTATAACAATAGGTACAAAATAAGCAGATACAGTATCTGCAAACCTTTGTATAGGCGCTTTTTTACCTTGAGCTTCTTCAATTAATTTAATAATGTGTGACAAAGTTGTTTCATTTCCAATTTTAGTAGCTTTAAATTTAAAAGAACCATGCTTGTTAATAGTAGCACCAATAACTTCATCTTTAACTTTCTTTTCAACAGGAATACTTTCACCTGTAATCATGCTTTCATCAATTGAACTTGAACCTTCAATTATTTCACCATCAACAGGAACTTTTTCTCCAGGTTTAACAATAATAATGTCTCCTTTCTTAACTTCATCAACTTTAATTTTAATTTCTTTGCCATTTCTAATAACTGTTGCAATTTTAGGAGAAAGTTCCATTAATTTTTTTATAGCTTCAGATGTTTTACCTTTAGCAATTGCTTCTAACAATCTTCCCATAATAACTAATGTAATTAAGATAGCAGAAGTTTCAAAATATTGTCCTAAAGTTTTGTCAAACAATACAGTATATACACTAAAAAAATATGCAGCACTTGTGCCTATGGCAATTAAAGAATCCATGTTAGCTGATTTATTCTTTAAAGCCATCCAAGTTCCCTTATAAAAAGGCCAACCAACAAAGAATTGGATAGGAGTAGCTAAAGCCCATAAAATATAATCTTGGTAAGGTAAATGGATATTAATCCACATAAAAATCATGCCAATAACAAAAGCAGGCACTGCAAAAACTAAACTTAAAATAAACATTTTCTTTAAAATTTTTATTTCTTTTTTTTGAGAAACAGTTGGATCATGCGAATGCATACCTTCTTTTAATGGTTCAGCACCATAACCCATTTTTTTAATTATTTTTGCTAATTTTTTTTCATCAAGTTTAGTTTCATCAAAATCAATAGTAGCTCTAGAAGTTGAAAAATTCACATTTGCTTCTTTAACTCCTAAAGTTTTGTTTAATTTACGATTAATATTAGCAGAGCAACTAGCACAATGCATACCTGTTACATGAATATTTGTTTTTTTCATTTTCCACAACCACAACTGCCACCACTTGCACCACAACTACTTGCAGGTTGTGCTACTATATTGTTTAATTCTTGTTGTATTGCTTCAACATTACTAGTGTCTTCTTTAACTATAAATGTTCCTGGAATCATTCCCATCCAACAGCTCCACTTTATAGTTCCTTCTTCTGTTGGTGTAAATTCAATTATTTGTTCACCTTTTTTAATATTAAATTCTAAACCTAACTTAGGAACTTGTATTGCATTATTACAACCATTAATTTCTTTACCCTTAATAATCCATTTTACAGGCACATCTTTTTTCAAAATAAAACTATTAGGTTCCCAACCATATCTAGTAACATCCATTCTTATTTCTTGAAAACCTTCTTCAATTACTGTTGTACCTTCAATTTTTTTGTTCATTCCAGTTAAAGATCCAATATCATAACCAGATCCTGTCAAAACTAAACCATTATTCATCATTATTAATCCTAAAATTAAAACAATTGCACCTGAAGCTTTCAAGATTTTATGTGTTGCTTTTTTTGAGATCATACTTGCAAAATATCCGAATCCTATTATTACAGGCAAAGTTCCTAATGCAAATATGAATAACAATTTAGCTCCTTCAATTAAACTTCCAGTACCAGCTGCCATAATATAGATGGCTTGCAATGGTCCGCAAGCAATCATGAGGCCATTTAGCAAGCCAATAAAGAGAGGACTGGAATGTTCAGTTTTTTTACCGATAAGTTTGGATAAAGATTTTGGGGTTTTAAATTGAATTTTTCTTAAGATGGGAAAAATATTTAACATCTTTAATCCAAATAACACTAAGAAAAGTCCAGCTAGTAATCCTGCCACGCCCCTCATCAGGGGAGTAAAAGCAATTATGGAACCGAGAAAACCAAAGGCTGCTCCTATTATAGTGTAAGAGATAATCTTTCCTGTAGCATACATTAAATGTAGCTTATATGGTTTAGTTGTTTTAGCATTTTTTAAAGTATAAGAAACGACAAAACCGCCACACATACTTATACAATGAAAACCTGTTAACAAACCAACAAGAAATAATAATCCATAACTCATATTTTGACTTATCTGCGGCAAGTTTAGATTATCAGCTAAATTTAATATAAAATAAATAACTATAACAAAACCTATCAAACCAAATATCCAACCTTTCCTCTTTTTTTTACCACCTCCTTCAAAAATATTACAGCTGTAAGTATCTTCTTCTATCTTATTCATAATTGAATTAACATCAGTTTTAGTTTCATCAAAATCAATTTCTGCAATCTCTTTTGAATAACTTACATTGACTTTATTTATGCCATTGAGTTCTTTGACTTTATCTTTGATAAGATCAACACAAATTTGGCAGTGCATGCCTTTGATTTGCAATTTTATTTTTGTCATGAAGAAATTTATAATTGAAACAGCTTATTAAGAATTGTATGAAATTAGTTTCAACAAGTTTTACATTCTTTTTTGTAATAAAGTAATCTTACTGTGACAATCTTTTTCAAATAATAAGATTTTAAAGTATTTTTTTAATTCTTTTTTTAAAAAAATCGTTCCTAAATCATCAATTAAAATTAAATATCCTTTTGGTTTAATTAAAAATCTTAATTTTTTTATGAGTTTTCTTTTATTTTTTAGTTCCCATTTGAATTTTTTAGGAAAAGAATGAGAATAATTGATACTATAAACTATATTTGCTAAAATAATGTTATATTTTTGCTCTAATTTTTTAGGAAATTTATTTAAAGTTCCTTTAAAGCTTTTAATATTATCAAATTCTTTAGGATAAGGTTCTATTCCAAAAGCTGTAAATCTCTTTTTATTTAATAAATTAACAATTAATGGATATTCTCCATAACCAATGTCTAATATTTTATTTCCTATTTTCCCAAGTTTATTTATTAAAGCAAAACTAGTTTTATAGAATGAATGTACAGGGAAAAAGTTCTTTTTAATAGATAATTTATTTTTTATTTCAAGAGAAGCTTTTTTTATTTCTTTTTTGGTTAAACCAAATTTTTTCTTTTGAATATCTGTTAATTTATTCATATTTTTTCTTCTAAGTTTAGTCCTAAATTTATCCCATTCTTTATCATTTCCTTTTTCTTTAACATAATCATAATAAAGTTTACTAAATAATTTAGCTCTTTTTTTTGGAAGATTTTTAGGATTTAATGCTTCCTTCATTAATTTTTCATATTTCTTTATATCCATAATTATAAAATCTATTTAATATTTATAAAATCTGTTATTTCAACAAGTTTTACACTCTTTTTTAGCAGTGGCTAGAATTTTAAAAATAGTACAAGTTTTACAAAGTTCTTTACTTGAAGGCTCTTTACAAACTTTACAATTAGAAACTTTCAAATTTTTTTGTTTTTTTAAATTATTTTTCATAGTTTCATGGAACTTGATGATATTATACTTGACACTAGGATGTTTCTTTTCAAACGCATTTAAGAAATTAATATATTGTCTCCTATAAGCATCAATAGAACAAGGGCAAATTCCATAATTTACTGGGAATTTCATTAATTTAGAAAATCTTTCAACTTCTTCTTCTTTAATTAAATAAAGAGGCTTAACTCTTTTAGTAAATTTCTTTGATATAGCAACGCCAGGCATAGCCCCTTGTCTTTGTGCTAATTTAAAATCATTTCTTAAAACATTCATAAGAAACGCTTGTGCTTCATCATCTAAGTTATGTCCTGTAGCCAAACAATCAAATTTTAATTTTCTAGAATATTTATTCAATAAATACCTTTTCAATACCCCACAAATCATACAAGATGAATAATCATAACCTTTTCCTTTTAATAGTGATTTAATATAACACAAAGACATGCCAAATTCTTCTCTAAATGAAATAACGTGCAGTTTAATATCTAAATCTTTACAAACTTTTTTTAAATTCTCTAAATTTTTTTTAGTATAATTACCAATAACAGCATCAATTGTAATTCCTTCAACATCATAACCTAATTTCTTAAGTAAATACAAACAAACAGTGGAATCCTTGCCTCCAGAGACAGCAACAGCAATTTTATCTTTCTTTGTAAATAAAGAATACTTTCTAATTGTTTCTCTAACTTTTTTTTCAATATATTTCTTGAATTGATTACTTGATTCTTTAACCATAATAATTTCCCTTCAAAAGCTGTTAATAAATCTTACTATTTCTTTAAAATAACTATATTGGTCATTCCACGCCTTCTTCTTTCAATTAAATGTTTACCTTCTAACTTATCAAGAATTCTTGTAACTTTAACTTTAGTTAAATCTGTTTTTTCTACTAATTCTGATTGGAACATAGATCCTTCTGATTCAATTATTTTTTCAAAAACACTTTTTTCTTCATTATTTAATTTATTCATAATATCTTTATAATTATCCTTACTAATTTGTTTATCTTTAATTTGTTCTTTAACAAATTTAGTAACTATCTTTTGTTCTTTCCCAAAAAATATTAAATAAATTCCTATCAGAATAATAAAAACCATTACTCCTAATCCTATATTAGTTTGAAAATCTATAGTGCCCCACATTGGACAACTAGAACCATGTGAGCAAGATGTACTAACTATTTCAGCTAAAGCTCTGTTAAACATCCAAATAACAAAACCTAATAAAATAGATATTCCTACAATTAAATATCCAACAATTTTATTCCTCATTTTATTAACTTTAAATTTTACTCTTTAAAAAGTTTAGGAAAGTTCGCAGATTACATTTTTCTTAGTCAAAATTGGTTGTTTCTTAGAATAAGTTCTAATTATTAGTTTTAAACATTCTTTAAAATCTCGTAAAAATAATTTTACTATATTATTTTCTTTATTTAAAATATATAACTGTGTTTTTCCTATAACTCTTGATTTATTGATATATCCTTCGTTTTCAAAAGTTTTGATTAGTTCATATGCTTTTGGTCTTGATATGTTAAGTTCTTTTGCCATATCACCAACTGCAAAATCTAATTCTTGATTCTCAAGCATATATTCAAGGATTTGATTTCTTATATTTTCTCCATAAATTTTGCAAAATGTTCCCATTTTATTCTTCAATTATCCCATATAATTCTTTTAATTTTCTTGGATTTAGGCTTATATGCCAATTAGATCCTTTCTCTGTCTTTTTCTTTACTCTTAATATTATTTTAGCATTTATAACTTTTTTATATTGTTCTTTGAATTCTTTTATTTCATTTGCTTGTAGCCACTTTATTTTTGAATTAAGGAATTTGTTTTCTGGTGTATGTTTATTTCCAATATATCTTTTGCTTAACATTACTATTATTATTGTTTTTAACGCCTTATTCATTATAATCCTATACGGCGTATAGTTAATTATTATTTACTATCTGTTAATAAATATTAATTATATATAAATCTTTGGTTTTTGCCGCCTTAAAATTATTTTAAGAATTTACCTTTATATTGTTTTCAAGAAAAAACATTGATTTTTTCAAAGAAATAGAAAAACTTTACCTTTGCTAACAAATAAATTATTAATCCTAAAAATAAGAATAAAGAGTAAAAAGCAACTCCCCTAAACTTTAACCAAATCCTTAAATAAGTAAAACTCTTTAAAATAATATGCATGAAGCTAAATGGTATGTCCAATTAAAAAATAAAAATGTACAATGTAAACTATGTCCTAACTTTTGTTTAATAAAAGAAAATGAATTAGGCAAATGTTCTGTAAGAAAAAATGTTCAAGGTAAATTATACTCTTTAGTTTATAATAACCCAATAGCCACAGCAGTAGATCCAATAGAGAAAAAGCCTTTGTATCATTTTTTACCATCGTCAAAAGTTTATTCTTTGGGCACAATTGGATGTAATTTTAAATGCCAGTTCTGTCAAAATTGGCAGTTGTCAAGAAGTAAAGAGATTGCAATAAGAACTTTAACACCCGAAGAAGTAATAAAACAAATTTTAAAAAACAAATGCAAATCAATAGCTTATACTTACAACGATCCAATAGTTTTTTTGGAATATGTAATAGATATAGCAAAGTTGGCTAAAAAAAAGGATATAAAAAATGTTTTTGTAAGTAATGGTTACATTAACAAAGAACCTTTAGAAGAGCTATGCAAATATATTGACGCAGCATCAATTGATATTAAAGGTTTTACAGAAAAGTTCTATAAAGAATTTTGTTATGGTAAACTAAAGCCAATATTAGAAGCTCTAAAAATTATGAAAAAGAAAGGAGTTTGGATTGAAATTATTAATCTAGTAATTCCTACATTAAATGATAATTTGAAAGAGATAGAAAAAATGTGTTTATGGATTAAAGAAAATTTAGGAGAAGAAACACCATTACATTTTAGCAGGTTCTTTCCATATTATAAAATTGTTAATTTACCAATTACTCCTGAAAATACTTTATTGAAAGCTAAAGAAATAGCAGAAAAAGTAGGATTAAAGCATGTTTATATAGGAAATATTGAAGGGAATCAAGATACTTTATGTTGGAAATGTAAAAAAATCTTAATACATAGAAACTATTACAAGACTGAAAATAATATAAAGGAGAATAACTGTAGATATTGTAATACAAAAATAGCAGGCATATTTAAATGAAAAAGATACTTTTTATCATAGCACAGGATTTTAGGGATGAAGAATTATTAGAACCTATGACTTTATTAGCAGAACAAGGTTGTGAAATTAAGATAGCTGCTGAAAAGATTGAAATTATTATGGGTGTTAAAAAAGTACAAATAATGCCTGATATGGATTTAGAGGAAGCAGCTATTAACTTAAATAATTTTAAAGCAATAATTTTTGTTGGTGGTCCAGGTGCAAAAATATATTTTGATAATGTTCTTTGCCATGAAATCATAAAAGAGGCGCATGCAAAAAGAAGAATAATTGCTGCCATTTGTATTGCACCAATAATCTTAGCCAAAGCAGGAATTCTGCAGGGATATCATGCTACAGTTTTTACAAGCACTACAGACAAGCATTATGCTGATGGTATGAGAATAAGAGGTGCAAAATATGTTGCTCAGGATGTTGTTGTAGACAGAAACATTATAACTGCTAAAGGTTCGCATGTAGCTACTAAGTTTGGTTTAGCCATAGCTGAATTAATGGAAGAAAAGCGTTAAATTTTTCTCAATTCAAAAAATAATAATATTGAAGACAAACTTAAAATTTCTCCAAATCCAATAAAAGGCATTATTAGAATTATAAAAGGTAAGAAAAACATTAATAAATTAGAAATAATAATTTCTGTTTTACTCTCTTTCAATAAAGCTCCATATAATAATCCATAAATAAAAATTAACACAGATATTATTAATAACATAAATTTTGTAGTCATTAAACTTGAAGCACTAATCAACCCCAAAAAAAGGTAACTTAATTTTTGATTTTTTAATTTTCTAGACAATAATAATCCTAAAATTATAGCAAAAAGGATTATAATTAAGTTGAAATTTAATACAGCTAAAGCTAATGCAATTAAAATGATAATTGTTAATGAAATTCTTCTTAAAAATTCAAAAATCTTTCTTCCAGATATAATCTCATCTTTAGTTATAGATGATAAGAAAATTCCAACAATTAATCCTAAAAAGCTTACAATTGGCGCTAAAAAACTTAAATTCATGAATATTATTCTTATTTTAAATTATTTAAACCTTACTTTCAAAAGCTTTAAAAATTCTTAGCTATAAATAATTAATATGATATTCATAACAATTGGAGAAATAATCAGTTTAATCATAATAACTGTAGTTTTAGGTTATATTTTTGTAGATTATGTTGCTCCTAGAACTTTAGATCCTTTCACATTAACAAGAAACAGATGGAAAGATATTCAGTTTGCAGCTATGATTATTGCACCTGCTGTAATTGTGCATGAATTGTTTCACAAATTTGTAGCAATGTCCTTTGGGTTTCCTGCTTTGTTTAAAATATATTGGTTCGGTTTAGGTTTAGGTTTAATCTTAAAATTAGTTAAATCACCTATTCTCATTTTAGCACCGGCTTTTGTCGTATATCCTGCAATAGCAACTGCTTCACAAAACATGTTAATTGCATTTGCTGGACCATTAGCTAATTTACTTATGTTTTTAGGAGCTACAATATGGATTAAATATGGTAAATTGAATAGAAAGAAATTAATTATTCTTGCTTTGACAAAGAAGATTAATTTATTCTTGTTTATTTTCAATATGATTCCAATACCACCATTTGACGGATATTATGTATTAAATGGTTTATTAAGTTTATTTTAGAATTATTTTTTCTTTTTTAAAATTTTTTTAAATTTTTTTAGAAGTCCTTTTTTCTTAACAGATTTTTTAACAACTTTCTTTTTAGTAGCTATTTTTTTAACAACTTTCTTTTTAACAACCTTCTTTTTAGTAGCCACTTTTTTAACAACTTTCTTTTTAGCAATCACTTTTTTAACAACTTTCTTTTTAGATAGTGCTTTTTTCTTTTTAGCTGCTAATTGTTTTCTAACTTCTTTCTTTTCATCTGATATTTTCTTAGCAATTGCTTTTTTTCTTGATTCTGCTCTTTCAGCTTTCTTTAGTTTTTCTTGTAATTCTTCAGCTCTTTCTAATTCTTCTTCTTTTATTTCTGCTTCTAATTCAACTATTCTTTTTCGAACATTTTCAACAGTTTTTTGATTATCTTGTTGCCCCATTAAACTGCCACATTCTTGACATCTAAAATCTACTTCTAAAGCATTTTCCATAGTTAGTCTTGAACATTTATTAGGGCAAACAAAAAAGTGACTTGAACTTTCTTTATCTAATCTGTTCTTAAATTCTATTAATTGTTTTTTCTTTAATTCAAACCTGGCATCTTTGATGTTTTTCATATTTAATGTCCAATAATATATGTACCATCCTTTTTTCTTATCTTTTTTTCTAGTAAAGAATACAAGATTATGTTTATGTAATCTATATAGCATATTTCTTACTTGATTAACAGTTATATTCATTCTTTCAGCCAATTTAAATTCAGAAAAATTGTTTTTGCCCTTAAGAAGATAAACTAAAGGAGTTATATCCTCTCCAGCTAACATAATTACAACATCTTCAATAGCTTTATTTGTTAATTTCATTTTTATAATTCGTGTCTAATGATGAGACAGATGAATATTTAAACTTTTCGCGACTGTAGTTAATAAGAATCAAATAAAGAACCGTCATATTTTGCTCTTATTTCTTTAGTCCAATCATTTAACTACTAGTTAATTATTACATATAAATAAATATCTTCTAAGGCTTTTTATTTAAATGAAAAAAAAGATTATAGCTATTTTAGCAACTATTTCCTTAATTTTAACCATCTTTCTTAGTTCTATACTTCTTGTAACATTTGACAAACAGAATTATCCGGGACATACTAACAATGTTTTGGAATATCTTAATGGCAATGAAAACCTTAATCCTGATATGTTTTCAGAAAGAGAAATCACCCATATGGAAGATGTAAAATTTTTATGTAATTTAGTAAAAATATTATTTTATATTAGTCTATTCTTCTCTATAGGTTTATTAGTTATATTAATTAAAATTAAAGATTATTCTTTAATTTCTAAAATTTTTCTTTATTCTAGTTTAATTTCCTTAGGATTACTTATTCTTTTGTATTTATTATCTTTAAATTTTAATTCTTTTTTTACTAACTTTCATTATCTCTTGTTTACAAATGATTTATGGTTATTGCCAGAAAATAGTATGTTGATAAAATCCTTTCCGAAAGAGTTTTTTAATGTTGCTTTAAAAAGAATATTTTTGTTTATAACTGTAATCTCTTCGGCAATATTAATAAATGGTTTAATCTTAAGATTTAGGAGAAAAGATGTACATTCATAATATAAATCCTGTTTTAGTAAGTTTAGGTCCATTACAAATAAAGTATTATTCATTAGCTTACCTTTTTGGTGCAATAATTGTTTATTTTTTAGTTCAATTTTTGTTAAAAGAAAAAAAAATCAATTTAAATAAAAATAAAATTTTAGATTTAATTGTTTATGCTTTATTAGGTGTTGTAATAGGTGGTCGCTTAGGTTATATTTTGTTTTACAACTTTTTTTATTATTTATCTAAACCTTTAGAAATTTTAGCAGTTTGGTCTGGTGGTATGTCTTTTCATGGTGGATTAATTGGATCATTTGCATTAGTTTATTATTATTGTAAAAAAAACAATTTAGAATTTTGGAAAATTGCTGATATTATGGTTATTCCTATTGCTATAGCTTTATTTTTAGGTAGAATAGGCAACTTCATTAATGGTGAATTATATGGCCGAATTACAACAATTTCTTGGGCTGTTAAATTCAAAGGAGTTGATGGTTTTAGGCATCCATCACAAATTTATGAAGCTTTAAAGAATTTATTTATTTTTATGGTGTTATGGTTTGCAAGAAAAAGAAAAATGGCAGATGGAATTTTATTTTCGATTTTCTTAATAATCTATAGTGTTTTAAGATTTTGCATAGAATTTTTTAGAGAGCCAGATATACAAATAGGATTATTATTTGGATTAAGTCGAGGACAATGGTTTTCTATAGCTATGTTTATCACAGGTATAATCTTATATGTTAAGTTAAATAGTAAAAAGTAATCTTTTTATAATCCTATTGCCTTTAATAAAAGTAAGAAAGAGGTGAAATATGGTTAAAAAGAAGTTAGTTAAAAAGATAATGGTTAAAAAGGTTGATGAGAAATGCAAATGTCAAGGCAGAAGTTTATGGCTTTTAGCATTTATTGTATTCGGAGCTTTTGGTTTTGCTGCAATCATACAAGGAATCTTGGGACAGATAAGTCAGGGTTTTAGCTATGGTTTCTTTGCTTACTTGCTAGGGTTTATATTTATAGCACTTGCAAAGTTTTGCAAAAGAAAAATCTGCTCTTGTTAAAGCTTTTGTGCTATTAAGAAATTATTTTTAAAAACAAATAAGTAGCAAGTTTTATTTCCTTTTAATTTATTTTCGTATTTCTTTCTTTCATTCCAATATTTATCTGGATCTATTTTTTGTCTTAAAATTATTTTGCCATAATCAATTCCTTTTAAATATTCAATAACTTCATCAAACTCCTTACATTTATTTAAAATTAAAAAGGAGCTTTTAAAAAACGGGCTTTTAACTAATCTTAAGGAAGTTAACAAGCTTTCAGTAAAAATGAAACTTTTTGTTTGTATTGCTAATTCATTAATTAATCCCGCCTTTAATACTGCGCCGTCGATATCATAAAGATATTTTAAGGCTTTAGAATTTTTGGCTTTTTCATTAGTCTCTTCAAGCCTATGATTACCTGGTAAAGCAACTGCTGACTTATTTACTTTCTTTAAAGAACCAAAAAATAAATTTAATCTATTCAATTCATTGTTAACAGAAAGATATTCTTTTTCACAGTCTAAATCTATCTTCTTAAGTTGTGAAGGAACATCAATACAAATCTTATCAGTTAGTTTGCCGTATTTTTCTAAAAATTTAAAAATATTCGGTTCTAATTCAGCTAAACTTCTTTCAGAAGATTCAGGACTTCTGGCAGTTTCACAAAAAACTGCGTCTGCTTTTTTCAAATCAATTTTCAAAGCATCATCATTAACAAATTCAATATTCTTCAACTTCAAAATTTTAGCATTTTCCTCGGCATATTTAATTTTTCTTTCATCAATCTCAACAGCATACACTTTTTTACAAACTTTGGCAAAAGCAAATGTTTGAAAACCCACACCAGAACCAATTTCAATAAGGACTTTACATTTTAATCTAGATGCCCTATATTTAGCAACTATTTCATTAGTTGCAAACCTTAAATCATCAAGGTTCATAAAGAGATTTTTATCATGTATCTTTTTTATCTTTTCATTTCTTTTTCTAGCAATATTAATATCTTCAATTTCCTTTTTACTTAAATTCTTAATCATTTTTAATAATTAAATTTCCTTTCATATTCCTTATGGCTCATCCATTCCAAAATTATAGATAAAACAATTATTTGATCTTTTTTGATAGTATAAATTAATCTCCAAGCATTAGGAAGATTATATTTCCAAAGGTTGTCTATTTTTCCAAATTTTGGTTTGTAATCTTTAGGGATTAATTTTTTTTGAATTTGAATTCCTATAAAAGCATCTTCTTCTAAATCTTTAAATGCTCTAACTAACCAGCTATATAATTGTTTATCTTCTATTTTTAGAGTTTTTAATTTATTAAATGAATTTTTTAATCTTTCATTTCCCAAAATAACATTTGATTTCATTTTCTCCAATTGAGGTGTGTTTTAGAGAGGTACTTTTTAACCCCTTCAGGGTCCCAAATCCAGCAAATTTTACCTTTTTTATCTATAGCAATTTTATTAGATTCCAAAAGATAATCAAAAATTACACAAAAAGTTTGGTACATCGTTTTTTTAGGAAGATGCTCCCATAAACTCCTTTTTTTGAACTCTCCACCATATTCTTTAATAAATTCTTCTACCATAAGAACCGTATCTAGTTGGGGGTAATGCAATATGTTTTTTTTCTTTGTTTTCATGTTATATAAATATATACAACAAGTTTTATTTAATCCTTTTGTTTCCATTAATAGTTATTGTTTTAGAAATACTATTTAATTTTTTGCTCAGTTTTCTGAACAGATTTTTAGGTTTTATAGAAGCTTTCCTTATTTTGTTTTAATTGTTTGTTATTGGTTAAATTATTTATTGGCAGAGGCAAATTTATATTTTATTTTTCTATTTAGCTGTCAAACTGGGAGGCTTCACTTCTTGTTTGATTTAGTTTTAACTTTATCTCTTGTTCACTTGGCAGCTTAGTTTTGTATTCTGCAACAAAAATGTCTTCCTTGTTCTTTCCAGCACTATAATAGACATCAACCTTGTCATGACTTTTGCAGATGATTAAAGCAATAGGATCACTGTCATTTGTTACCTTCTTCTCTCTAAAATAAGTTAAATATTTCGTAACTTGCTCTATATCTCCAGGATTTAGCTCTCTTGCTTTTAGTTCCACTATGATGTAACATTTTAGCAAAATATGGTAAAAAAGAAGGTCAATTTTATGCCATTAGTTATTGAGAAGAATCTTTTGCTGCCTTGCTAAAAAGGCAAATCCCTTACCAAACTCCAGTAAAACTCTTTGGATATTGTCTAAGAGAGCATTTTCAAGTTGTTTCTCAGTGTGGTTTTCTTCTAAAGAGATGAAGTCCCAGTTATAGCTTTCTTTGAAAACTTCTTCAGAAGAAGAAAGTTGTAAAGGCGGTTTAGTTAATAATTGCCCAGTTTTCTTTATTTTCCCATATTCGTCATTTGTTATTCTTTTCCTAAGTTCTCTAACACTCCAGCTTTCTATTACGGATTGAATTTCGTAAAATTTCCTAGTCCCATCATTTTCCATGCCAATTAAAACTTCATAATGCGACCAACTCAATTGTGGGGACACTGTCACCACAATTGGATATTGCCTATAGAATTTAACTATTCTGTAAAATAGACGTCTATTAATACCTAAATCCTTTGCCAAATTATTTATAATTTTCTTACCGTAATCTGCTCTATCTTTATGGGTTAATTCTTCTCTCACAATTCTTTCACCAATCTGCCAATAGGTTTGCACCTTGATGTTGTCTACTGCCTTGTAAGCCCTACATAATCCTTTTTCCAGAATTGACTTTATATCCTTAAGTAATGCAGCATAATTGTTTTTTGTTAATGCTTTCATTTTTATTCTAAATAAAGAAATAGTATTTAATTTTTTGCTCGGTTTTGTGAACAGATTTTCAGATTACTTCTTCTTTTTCCTGAAAAATAAGAACCATATTTAATACTAATCAGTATCTTTTTAATACTAATTTAAGCTTATTGTTTTTTGGAGGCTGCCATAGTCTCTTTGTTTTTCTTTTTGTAGGCAATTGCATCTTTAGCTGATTAACGACCAAAAGTTCTAAAGCTTTAACATGAAGGGGTTACTATTAACGGTAAGATTTCCTTTTCAAATTCCTTGGCGTCCTCCAAAATCTCTTCAGCATCTTTTTGAGAGATTAAATCAGGCGCCTTATATCTGGCTATTTCCCTCTTATCCTGAGCATTCTTGAGGTCTTGGATTAATTGCCTTTTTAGTAAAATCCTATCATAAATCTTAAACAATTTTTCTCTGTCCTTTCCTTTAATACAATACAAATATTCTAAAGTCAATCTCGTAGTGTAATGGGTAGTGCACTTAAATCCTTCTTTGGCTATAGCAGATGTTGCCAAATCGTACATACCATAATATGCAATCTCAGTGACCCAATCATAGAATACTTCATCAAGATTGAAAAAATATTTTATTTTTATCTGTTTCATTACATCTAAAAACTCTTTCTCAAAATGTTCCATAAATGATAACCTGTAAAGAAAATCAGCTAATTTTATGGATTTTCTGCCCCTATCCGTAAATAAGGAATGGAGATTCTTCATATTATTATCTAGTAAGATTGTATCTCTCAGTTTTTCATTCTTATTTTCAAAGATTTCTTCAAATCTTTGAATTACCTTGTCCTCTTCAATATCCTTGAGTATCATGCTAATTCGTCTGCTATTGCTTCCCAGTATCTAAAAGGATTTTTAATTATGACGTGATCCTTAAATGATTCTGTTACTATATCGGTTTTATTTTCTTTGACTCCTCTTTTGTAATCTTCCAGTTCAATTATTACAGGACTAAGTTTAATCTTTCCTAGATAAGCCTCTAAGTCATTAGTGATTGCAGTAATCAAGTCTTTAGTTTTTTTAATAGTTATTTTGATATGCTCAGCAGTATGGATGATATGTGGTTTTCCTATTAAAAATATCAAATCAATGTCACTCTCTGCTCTTTGTTTTCCTTTGGCATATGAGCCGAATATTATTATGGAATGGACTTCATGTATTTGTTTGAAGTTTGTATATAATTTTTTGAAATATTCTTGTAAACCGGGATTTAACTGTTTGAGAAACCTATTTTTATTTATTATTTCTATATAGGCTATCAAAGCAAGGGTTTCATCGTTATTGAGGTTTAAGGTTACTTGTTTAGTCCTCCCAAGGTCTTTTGATTTTAAAATGTTTTGTTTTAGTAATTTACTACAGTATCTAAATATCGATGCCCTACTGTGTTTTGCTTTTTTGCTGCTTATTTTTTTAACTATATTTTCTATAGTAAATTTCTTTCTTGGCTCTTTCAAGAGCAAACAAATGATAGAGTGTTCTACTTCCATTTTTAATCTCATTTTTGATATTATAATCTCAATAATGATATTCAATATATAAACTTTACGCTTTTTCTCGTGCCTTTTATGGAAGAGTTATAAATACTATTTAATTTTTTGCTCAGTTTTCTGAACAGATTTTCAGATTACTTCTTCTTTTTCCTGAAAAATAAGAACCATATAAGGTTTACTAAGAACAACACTACAGTAGCTACCATTAAGATAGTTCCTTTATTAGTAGGTTCATCTCCTAAAGTAGCATAAGCTGTTGCACCTAATAATGTAGCAGTTAATTTTGTTAAGTTTTATAGAAGCTTTCCTTATTTTGTTTTCATTGTTGTTATTGGTTAAATCCTTTTTTGGCAGAAGCAAGTAATAATTTAAGGGCTTTACTCAAGCTTCATATTCTTATTCCTTAATGCTGTTTCATTTTCCTACAATTATACTTTTTAGCATCAAAAGGTTTATAAATGTTAACATATTTATGTTCATTAACATAATACTGTGGAGGTATCAATATGGTAAAAATGGCAACTGTAACATTATCTATACCTGATGATTTGAAGAAAAAAATGGATGCATTACCGCATATGAAATGGTCGGAAGTACTAAGGGAATTTATCATCCGCAGGGTCAAGCAATTAAAGAAATTTGAAGAAATGGTCGCAAGGGGTGAATTATAAATGGCAAGTGTAACATTTGCAATACCTGCTGACATTAAAGCAGAAATGAAATCATTGGCTTGGGTAAACTGGTCTGAATCGGCTAGAGAGAAATTATTGACAGATATAGAAAGATCAAAAGCATTGGAAAAATTAATTAAAATTGTATCTAAGTCCAAGTTTACTGAGAAAGATGCAGGACTCTTATCAGAGAAAGTTAAATCATCTATGCACAAGCAATTAAAGAAAGAAGGATTGATATAAGTGGAAGTTGTACTGGATTCTAACGTATTATTTAGAATATTAATTTCACAAGGAGATATATTAAAGCTAATGTTTGATATTAAGTTAGTTATATTTGCTCCAGCAAGATTAAAAGAAGAATTCCTTAATAATAAAGAGGAGATTTTAAAGAAGTCTGGGCTTTCAGAAAGTAAATTTAATGAATTAGCATCCATAATGTTTGATATTATCAAGCTTGTTTCACTAAATGAATACAAACAGTTTCTTCCTAAAGCAAAAGTACTATTAGGCAAGCATGAGAAAGATGAAGATTTTATTGCACTCTGTTTAATGAAAGGCATTAAACTATGGACATATGAAGATTTACTGTTTAAGATTGGTTTTGGGATATCAACTAAAGAGATTTCTAATAGGCTTAAGTGAGATGATTTATTTTCTTGTCTTGTTTTCTGAACAGATTTTCAGATTATTTCTTCTTTTTCCTGAAAAATATAAACCATATAAGGTTTACTAAGAACAGTATTACAGTAGCCACCATTACTATTGTTCCTTTATTAGTTGGTGCATCTCCTAAAGTAGCATAAGCAGTTGCTCCCAATAAGCTTGCTGTTAATTGAGTCAAGCCTAAAGTTACTTGGAATTGTTTTTCAATTGATGTTCCTGCTCCAGTATAAACTATTAAATTACCATAATATGTTCCTTCTGATAATCCGTAAGTGTCCCAGTAGGCTGAAATTGCAGCTTCTTCTTGTGGTGCATAATCTCTGTTAGCTGTTTTTAATTCACCAACAGGGTCACCCTCTTTATCTTTAATAACTAATTCTGCAAATACATTTTTGATAATTTCATTCCAAGTGCTTCTTAAAACAACATCCATCTTGGCTATGTCGCCAAGCTCATAATTCTTTGTAAAGATTCTTAATATTTCTAAACCAATATCACCTACATTAAATTCTTTTTCAGTAGTTTTAAAAGAGCCATCATAAGTTACTTCAGCAACTGCCTTGTATCTTCCTTTATTTACATCAGCTTTCCAAGAAGCAATTAACAATTCTCTTCTTTTAGAATTTAATGAAACTTCTTGAGTTAAAACTTGTCCAACTAATTTATTTTCAGGATCATAAATCTTAATAGTTGCTTTTACATTGCTTAAATCTTCTGTACCCAAATTCTCAATAGGCAATCTAAAAGATACAGTCTCGCCAGGCATTGCTTCACTTATTTCCAAATCATCAACTTTTACATATTTGCCTTCTTGAGGAACTTTAATTCTTAATTGTGAAATAACTCCTATCAATGTACTTATTTGAAGCTGTTGCGAATTTGGATCTGGCATTTCAACAACAACAATCCTTATTTCTTTAATTCCAGGACTATCATAATTATTAGGCAATTTAACTGTATAACTTATCTTACGCCTTTCATCATTTGCTCCAAGATGTATTTGTTGTTCATTTAATGTCAATATTTCATCAGTAACACCTTCAACTTTTAACATTATATCCATTGCTTTATGCAAGTCATTAATGATATCAAATTCAATAGTATGTTTGGCATTAGGTTCAAATGTAATTGTAGTTCTTCCTGGACTTACACCTAAGGCAGCAACGCTCACGCTAAGCAGAACCATCATGAATACTATTAGTGCTAATTTTCTGTAATTCATGCATACCACCCTATGAATGTTAATATCGAGCTTTTGTCTCCAGAAGGTTCATTTATTGGAACCAGAACATGGATGTCTATGTCTGCCTTGTCGCTTCCAGTACTATAGTTCAAACTGCTTATGATAGTTTCATTAACAATTGGAACATTTGTCCATGAAGTTTGAGTTCCAGCTACATTGAATGCAGCAGTATATCCTGGAGTTGTATTAATTCTGTATTGGAAGTTAGAACCAGGGAAAGAACCAGTCTGGAACAATTCAGTTGCTGAGGATAAATTTATGTCTGTAAGTACATTTCCTAAGTTTTGTATTTCCAATGGTGCAGGGCTTCTAGTAGTCGTATTCTTTTGTTGATTATTGCCCATATTGCCAAAGTCAACACCATCTACAGACATGGTAATAATAACTTCAGAAATTAGTGAGAAGTTAGACTGATTACTAATCTCACCATATTGATAAGTGTCATAAGCAGTAACAGTCCAATTATAATAATAATTATCATCTCTTAAGTATCTTAATTCATTAGTTTCAGTTAAGTTATAACTTGTTCCAGTTATTCCAGCATAACCTCTGTCATCGCTTGGACTGCATGAACCTCCTAAACTTGAATAACATTTTATTGAAAGATTATATGTAACTGTATTTCCGTCAGCATCTGTTACAGGCAACCATCTAAATTTAACTGACCTATTAGTCATAGTTATGTTGCCATTAATTGGTTCTGCTAACGTAACTTTTGGCGGCGGCGTGTTAATAGTTACAGTGTTGCTTGTTCCTGGAGTTCCTTCTTCATATTGGTCAACAGGTGTTACAACAACTTTCCAGGATTCACCAGAATTAGTTGCATCAGAATGTGTTCTGTTGTATCCATAATTATATAACATTGAAATTTCTGAAGTTGATAAAGATCTATTCCAGATTTGTACTTGGTCTATTGAGCCGTTGAAACTACCCGAAGTTAAATAACTTATATAAAATGGATTATCATTCGCATGAGTATTAGTACAATTTATATTTACTTTACTCATAGCAGGTTGTTGCCCATCAATGTATAGTGTTGCGTTGTTTGTTGTGTCAAATATTCCTACTACATAATGCCATTGGTTATTAGTATAGATTGTATTTGATATTACATAACAATCATTAGTATTTAAGTAAAATATTATTTTTCCTTGATATGTTGCTAAAGAATAAACATCACTCGTTTTTCCTACAATCCTATTTATTTCAGTCACTGAATCATTAAATTTTATCCATGCGCTTAATGTGATGTTGTTTGTAAAATTAAATTCTTGACCATTTGGTATTGCAATATAATCATTAATACCATCAAACTCGTAACAGCCGCCAGAACCAGAGAAAGCATTACAACTTGCATTCCAGATAGCACCATATAACGAACCATTATTTCCAAATGTACTATAATCTTTTACATTAGTTCTATTTTCATTTGAACCATTAACATCAAACGGCATATTCAATACAGCATCTGAAATTCCATTTTTCCTGAAGTCATAAACTAAAGTTATAGCATCAGAATCATTGTCATTGTAAGTGGTGTAAACTGTCAAGTTTTCAGTTGTTAAGTTAGTACCGTAAGTTGAATTTAATATTGCAGAGGTTACAGTAGGCTCACTATTTACAATGAAAGTTCTCTGCTCTGTATTATTCAAGTTACCAGCTTGGTCAACAACATAAGCTTTGTAAGTGTATGTTCCTGGTTCTAAGTTATCATAATTGTTTTCTAAATTCCAAATGTTAGCATTGTATGAAGCGTTTATTTCTTGAGCAGATAATGCCCTATCCCAAATCATAACTTCATCTATTGTGCCATTCCAATGCATATAAAAGCCAGTTCCCCATGCTGTACCTATGCGGACAGGATGGTCTGTCGGTTGAATATTTAAAGTTTGGGTGTTGCTGCTGAATTCTCTTCCATCCAGATAAAGTTTCTTTTGTGTTCCATTCCAAGTAAATGCAACATGGTACCATTTGCCTATCTCTAGATTTATTGGATAAGTAATACTATCTGAACTAGCACCATTACTTAAAATGCCTCTTAAGCTTCCGCTTGTTTGACCATACCAATCCAAGCCGTATGTAAAAGTCGAGGCTGCACCACCTGTAGCTTTGACTACTATTCCTCTGTAATATGGCAGTCCAGACTCTCCAGGCACAGAAATATCTGACTTTACCCATGCTTCAAGGGTTCCCTTTAAAGTTAAGTCTAAACTAGTCGTGCCTGATTCAGTGATATCTAGATAATCCTCAGATCCATCAAACTTGTAAGCTTTACCTCTCATTCCCGTTGTCAAGTTAGGACAAGTTGAACCTGAACAAGTTCCATTGTTGCCCCAAGTTGATGAGTCTTCAAAGAAAGTTCCATTATTATTTTCTAAACGCCAATAACCAACCAAGCTCCTGTTCCAGTCGATGAATGCAGAATAATTGTTTGATGCATCTGTAATTGAAACATTTACATAAGCTTCATTATCAAATGATGTAACTAAAGTATTATTAATTTCAGTAGGAGCTACAAATTCAATATCAGGATTAGTAACGTCAACATGTAATGTTCTATTAGCTGTAGCAAACGTACAAATGTCTTCATTATCACAAGCCTTACAGTTCCATATAAAATTATTTGTAGTTAATCCAGTTACAGTAAAGTGTGCAATAGTTGAAGTAGCAGTTGTAGTTATTGAAACATTATTCTCCCATGTTCCTGTATTATTATGATACAAACTAATATTTACTAATTGTATGTCTGAAGTTGCACTGCATTCAAACTTAGCAGTACTATTTACATACCATCCATTTTGAGGATCAATTAATGTTACATCAGTCCCAATAGTTTGAATAGTTACATTATTGCTTGCTACTGGTTCTCCTTCTTCATAAGCATCAACAGGTGTTACAACAACATGCCAAGTGTCTCCTTTAGAAGTTGCATCAGAATGTGTTCTGTTGTATCCATAATTATAATACATAACAATTTCATCTGCAGATAAAGTTCTATTCCAAACTTGTACTTGATCAATTGAGCCGTTGAAGAAATTTGCTGAACCCCAATATGAACTCCCTATAGAAACCCTATTACTTCCTAAATCTAAATTTCCAACATATGTCTCTTCAGCGATTAAAGTGCCATTTAAATAGATTTTGGCAACTTTATTCTCATCATCAAGAACCCCGACTGCATAATGCCACTTATCTTTAGATAAAATATCTCCAACTGAAACAATTGAATTAGGAGAACCATTATAATATCCAAAGTAAATATCTGAATTAGCAATATATAAACTTAATCTTCCCCAATTTTTATCAAAAATAACTTTGCTCCCTCCAGAAACTTCTTTTGCATTAAACCAAGCACCAACAGCTATATCTGTATCCGCAAAATCGTAATTAAATGTTAATCCCTCGTTTATTCCATCAAATTCATAACAGCCGCCAGAACCACTGAAAGCATTACAGCTAGAATTCCATATAGGTTCAGTCCCCATGGTTCCATTTCCCAATGTTCCATTATGGCTATCTGTTGTATAATCTTTGATATTGCTTGTATTTCCATTTGAACCATTCACATCAAATGGCAGGTTTAATATTGTATCTGAACCTCCCTCTTTTCTCCAGTCGTAAACTAAAGTTACAGTATCAGAATCATTATCATTAGATGTTACATAAACTGTCAAGTTTTCCGTTGTCAAATTAGTTCCAAATGTTGAGTTTAATATTGCAGAGGTTACAGTAGGTTCACTGTTTACAATAAATTTTCTTTGCTCTGTTTCATTCAAGTTACCAGCCTGATCAACAACATAAGCTTTGTAAGTGTATGTTCCTGGATTTAAGTCAGTAAAGTTGTGAGCTAATTTGTAAATACCTGCGTTGTAAATGGAGCCAATCTCTTCTAAAGAAAGTTCTCTGTTCCATGCCATTACTTCATCTATTGTACCATTAAAGAAAGTGTTTGTGGTTTTGGCTCCTATTTTAATATTTTGATTAAATACAGGATCCAAATACTGCCCTCTTGCTGTTGAACTTGTGCATGAATTGTCTATACATAATGTTGTAGTATTAGTTTTGTATGCAAATGTTCCAACTACATGATGCCATGTATCTGATGTTAATCCTACTTTACCAAATCCAACATATCCTCCATTTGGTGGAACACGAGTTTGTAGGTAAATTTGATTCGAAGAATTTATTCTAAAGAATACAAAACCAGTATTTGAAGTTCCAAATCCTGAAGTAATTATTGTTGTAATCCCAAATGGTTGGTCTGTCCACCCTGCATAAACCCATGCACTTACTGAATAGTTGGAGTAACTAAAATTAAGGAAATTAATAGGATTTATAACATCATCCACACCATCAAACTTGTAAGCTTTACCTCTCATTCCCGTTGTCAAATTTGGACAAGTAGTTCCTGTGCAAGTTCCATCGTTATTCCAAGTAGAGGTATCATCATAATTTTCTTCAAAACGCCAATAACCAACTAAGCTCCTATTCCAATCAACAAATGCTGAATAATTATTTGAAGCATCTGAAACAGAAACATTCACATAATTGTAATTATTAAATGTAGCAACTTTAGTATTATTTTCAGCAGTAGGAGCTACAAATTCTATATCAGGATTAGTTACATCAACATGTAAAGTTCTATTTGTTGAAGCAAAGTAACAATCAGTAGCATCACAAGCTCTGCAACTCCAATCAAAATTATTAGTAGCTAATCCAGTAACAGTAAAGTGTGCAATTACAGATGTAGCTGATGAAGTAATTGTTGAATTACTATGCCAAGTTTCAGTATTGTTATGGTACAAGCTTACTGAAGTTATTGGAATAGCACTTGTTGCCAAACATTCAAACTTAGCTGTTGAATTTACATACCATCCATCTAATGGTGAAGTTAAACTAACAGTTGCTACAGAAGTTTCAATAGTCACATTATTTGAATTATAAGGTTCACCTTCTTCATAAGCATCAACTGGAGTTACAACTGCATACCAAGTATCTCCTTTTGAAGTTGCATCAGAATGTGTCCTATTATACATTCCTGCTCCGTTATTGTAAAGCATAGCAATTTCTGAAGTAGATAAACTTCTATTCCATATTTGTACTTGGTCGATGGAGCCATTCATAAAGTCACCGGAGTTACCCGTTACAGATCTACTCCCTATTTTTATGGCAGTTGCAGTAGGAGTATATCCTGTAAAGTTATCATAACCGATATATGTTCCATTTACATAAACAGTAAAATTATTTGTATCCCTATTTATTTCAGCAACAACATGATACCAATTATTAAACGATAAAATTATAGGAACATTAATATTATAGAAATCTCCGTTGGCAACTAATCCGATGTTTGTAGTTCTAAATATCAATCCCGTACCTGATAAACCACCTACAACATATAATTCGGCATATATATTTGGACCTACTTTCTTAATATTTGTCCATAGAGATATAGTGCTTATATTACTTTTCAGAGCAGTCGCATCAGAAGAGGTAATACCAATATAATCATCAATTCCATCAAACTCATAACATCCACCTGAATCACTGAAAGTATTACAAGATGCGTTCCATCTTGGTCTTGTATTTGCTGAGCCATTACCTAATGTTCCATTATTACTATAACTTGAATAATCTTTTAAATTAGAAGTATTCCCATTGCTGCCATTCACATCAAACGGCATGTTCAATACAGCGTCGGAAATTCCATCTTTTCTCCAATCATAAACTAATGTTACAGCATCAGAATCATTGTCATTTGAAGTTACATATACTGTTAAGTTTTCAGTTGTCAAGTTAGTACCG
>JAHIMK010000125.1 GCA_018896675.1 Nanobdellota archaeon | reverse complement strand
TAAGCCGTTAACCCGCCAAATGGCGGCTCACAAAATAGTTAGCCACCCAGTCAGATAAGGAGGCAGACAAAAGAATATGAAAACAGAGATACCATTACCCATGCGTTGATATCCAACTCAAGGAATATGTCTGAAATCGCAGGCTGAAGGAGGCCAAAATGTCTAAGCAAGTTGTTATAGCCGCAGTACTTCTTACACTTCTCATTGCGCCCGTAGGCAATGTTGCCCTTGCCGCTGGTTCGAATTGTGATGGGAGTGAAGGAGTCTATCTTTATGAGAACATTAACTATCAAGGGCGATGCTCCAAGTTCACGGGGGATTCATCACGTCCTGAGGGGTGGAGTGTTGGTAATGATGCAGCGTCGTCCATTCGGATTGTGGGCTATTGGACAGCTACCGTCTATGAACATGCTGATTTTCTAGGTACATCCTCCACCTCCCTCGCCGATGACCCAAACCTAAGCGACAATGCCATAGGTAATTATCGGGTCTCGTCTATCCGCGTCCAACGCACGGAACCGAGACAGATGGGAAGTCAAATCGTTGCTCGTGCTAAGATTTGGGTGGACAAGCCAGTTCCCTACAATCAGCAAAACTATCCAGATGGTTATCGCGCGGATTGTTCTGGCTTTGCCAGTTATGCTTGGCAAGTAAAAAATAATACAGGCAAGCCCGATAACCCCGATGTCATAAGACTCGCCAACGATTATGGCGTATACATTCCCTTTGACGCTCTGCAACCCGGTGATATCATTGCCAATAGGTTGTCTGGAGACATTGGCCATGTAGTAATCTTTGTTAGATGGATTTCTACAGGCTCAAGGTTTGAGGCCTATGAAGAAAATGGCAACCCTGATGGCAATAAGAATACTTATGATGGCAGAGCGATAAAATCTATTTTGACTTTAACTCGTTTGCCTAGCGGTGGGATTACAATAGCAGAGTATGAAAGTTTTGCTCCAGGGCCATATTATGCCTACCGATATAAGAACATTCCAGGATTTGTTAATGTTGTAAATGGGCTAAGATTGTCTTCCACTTTGCTCAGAGTAAACGACAATGTTACTGCATTATTTCAAATCCGCAACGATGGTGGACAGACAACGACCATTGCACAACTAACAGCGGGAGCACGTGGGCCAGGAGCAAACAACAAAGGATGGAACGCTCCAGTAGTTGACTTTCCAATCATTAAGAATATTGTTCTCCAGCCAGGTCAGAGTTACGACTATTCACAAACCCGTTCTTTCTCAATGGCTGGTGATTACTTTGCAGAACCTGTAAAAGACCAAAACGGCTGGGGAGGTATATACCCCTGGCCTCGCGTGTACTTCAGCGTCAGATAGTGTATAGGTGAAACGTGGGGCGGGGAAATTACCCGCCCCATAACCCACTTATTCAAAAGGAGACTCATCATGTTTCAATACAAATCTCTTCATCAGTTCAGGTGGTTATCAGCGATTCTTATATTAGCAGTGTTATTAACAGCCTGCGGAAGTTCCAAGTCATCGGTTATCGGAAAATGGGAAGTTGTTTCAGGAACAAGCGTCGGCACACTTTATGAGTTTTTTCAAGATGGGACAGTAGCTGTCGGTGGCTTTGCAAGTAAATACAGTTGGCCTGACCAAACCCATATGAAAATTGAAATGGGAGGACTTGGCATTGTTTATGAGTGCACTTTATCGGGTGACGAATTGACTCTTAGAGATTCCTCCTCTCAATCTGTTCTCACGCTCAAAAAATACAAAGAATTTAATCTTAACGCACAAGTTATTGCAGGAACTTGGGAGCGCAGTTACCCTAATAATAGCGGGTGTTTCAAAGGATTGGGAATGGAAATGACCCCACAAGAAATAATTTTGGGAGCAGATGGAAGTTTTACACTTAATGACAACGTAAATTTAGGGATAATAGGAAGTGGTCTCTCGATGAATGGTCAATACACTATCAGCGGAAACGGTCTGCATGTTACCGCTTCAGGCACACAAACTAACTCAGGTATTCTTGGGATGGGCGCAAGCCAGACACAGGTACAAGGAGAATTCAATTGCGCTGCTACAATTTCTAATTCGAGGCTAACTTTCAGCGACGCGCAGGGTCAAACCGTTTTCACAAGAGCAGGAAGGTAGTGAGCCAGAAAAGCGGCCAACATTGTGTGGTGTGTCCTGAAAAGTCATCGTCTGCTCACCGGTGCGAGTCCGGTCGTGATTTCGACAGGCTCAATCCCAGGGTAACTGCCGGAGAGAAAAATGTTTCCGATAAGTAATCCCACATACTGGATACAGAAAAAAGGCATTGTGGCAAAAACCACACCTGGAACATAGGAGCAGCCCCGCCTTGCCGCTCATCCTAATCGTTGGGTTGCCATTTCCAGTTCAATAAGCCGCAAGTGCCAAAACATAGGGAAATGTCGAGGAGTAAGCTACTTTGACTCGTACCGTTGGCATCTATCTCTTTGATGACGTTGAAGTACTTGATTTTGCGGGGCCCTTTGAAGTATTTTCGACGGCGTCGCGTGTAAAGTCACGCCTGGAACCCAACACGCCCAAGCCTTTTGAAGTTTTCACTGTAGCCGACACGATACGCACAGTCCGAGCACGCGGGGGATTGATGGTGCAGCCGCATTTTGACATTACCCATCACCCTCACCTAGATGTGCTGGTCATCCCTGGCGGTATAGTCACTTCTGAATTACAGCGCGAGGCCATCACCGATTGGATTGCGCGAACGGCATCTGTATCAACGATCACGGCGTCAGTCTGTACTGGCGCTTTTCTCTTGGGCCAGGCTGGATTGCTCGGCGGCAAGGGAGCAACTACGCATTGGGAAGATATCGCCGATTTGCGCGCTATGTTTCCAGACATCAACGTTCAAACCGAGGCGCGATGGGTAGATACGGGCCACGTAGTCACATCAGCAGGTATCTCTGCTGGCATAGACATGAGTCTGCACCTTGTCGCACGCCTCGAGAGCAAAGAACTAGCTATCAGGACCGCACGACAAATAGATTTTGATTGGCAATCCCCCAACATCAAATAAGCAGTCCATCAGCAATTGCACCGGACGCGGCTAACGCCTCTTCCTCGCAGAATGTTGGCGGCTCGCTCGAGTTGATTGGCGTCCCACTTCTTTCACCCGCCTAACCCAAACCAACTTCTCACCCAAAGAGCAGTACAATAGGGGCTATGAAAGCCGCCTCGCCATTGAGCCTGGAAGAGCTGGTAAAAGACCTGCCCGATAATTACACCAACGCGGATCGGGAACTGGTGCAGCGCGCCTATCGCCTCGCCGAACGCGTCCACAATGGGCAAAAGCGCGCTTCCGGCGAGCCGTACATAAATCACTGCCTAGCCGTTGCCGCCATTCTGGCCGGACTGCACATGCCGGCGGATGTCGTCGCAGCCGGTTTATTGCATGATACGGTCGAGGACACCTCGGTAACGCTCGTTGACCTGCGCCGCGACTTCGGCGAGAGCATCGCCAAGCTGGTGGACGGCGTTACCAAACTAACCCAACTGCCGCGCGTCTCACGCGGCGAGCATCAGGAAGAACTCAAGAACAAGGTATCCCATTCGGGAATAAGCGAACAGGCGGAGGACGAGCAATCCCGCCGCAACCGTAAACGAACCCTGGCCATCGAAACCCTGCGCAAGACTTTCCTGGCCATGG
>JAHIMK010000068.1 GCA_018896675.1 Nanobdellota archaeon | reverse complement strand
TTGTTTTGTGGCGGCTTTGTTTAGATTATTTGGTTTTCTATTATACTCTTTATAATTTGTTTAGTATCTTCTAGAGTTTTTATAGCTATGCAATCTACCCCTTCTTTTTTTACTGGTTCATCATTTCCGCCTTTGTATAATGCATCACCTATAAAAAGCATTTCTTGTTTTTTAAATTTCAAATATTTCTCTATTTGCCTTATACCATATGCCTTGTCAATACCTTTTTTTGTAACGTCTATAGAAGTAGTGCCTCCTATTTTAATTTCCATCTCTGGTAAGTAATTAGTCAATGCTTTTGTTATTTTTTTTCTTTTGGTTTGCTGTGTATCCCAGTTTTCCTTTTCTTTGATGGGCGCTTGTTGTCCTAGTGCTGAAAATGTTATTTGTGACAGTCTGTCTTCTAATAATTCACCATGAATCTTTTCGGGCATTTGATAGTTAAGATCTTTGAAAACTTTGGAAAATGAATTAATAATTTTATTTTTTTCTTCTTTACTTAATTCTTCAGAATAAACTTTTGTCCAACTATTTTCATATTTGTAAAACTGAGTTGCGCATGTGGGGAATAAGAATAATTTTTTTAGTAAATGTTCTTCACAGTTTAAACTTTTTAAAAATTGTTTTTGAAACTGTTGATATTTCCCACCCGACATTACTGCTACAGATTTAATTTTTAATAGCTCTTGTAATAGTGAAGACATTTCAGAATCCATCTCAGATTTACTTTCTGCTAATGTGCCATCTAAATCAAATATAATTAAATTTTTTACCACATATTCGTTAAAAGATTGAGATATAAAAGATTTATGAATCTTTTTCCCAACTAAATAATAAATGGTTTAGTAATTTGACTCTTCTTTTAATCCAAATAATAAATGACTCAATACTTTATCTTGAGAATATTTTTCATATAATATAATAAGTCCAGAGGACAAATCTATAAATTCTGAATCCGAAATAAAACCTTTTTTAGCATGAGGACTATAATTTTTTGATTTTTCTAGAATATACTCCCTCACTTCTTCAGAACGAGAACCACTTTCTTCAATTATTGCCAATAATCCTTGGATATCTTTTGAAAATTTTCTATCCTGTTTTATTAATTTAATTGCTTTTATCATAAATTAAAAAATAATTAAGATATTTATAAACATTTCTACAAAATGAAGTGTAGGGAACTTAGTTCCCACACCCCCAGGAAGGCTTTTCACATATTGCCAAGTATTGCTGTAAAGAAGGAAAGCAGCCAACGGAAGACCGTTTAGGAAAAGAGGAGATTTTAAACTACTTTCCTTCAAGCAACTATGAATAAAGTTCTCACTATTTCTCTAGTGCATTGGCCTCATAAATTGCACCCCCATTTTCTATCCGAGTATCTTACACACCTAATGAACTACTAAGTCAAACTAGTATATAAATAAACTCAAATTTTAAAATATAGAAAAAAATATCCATTATATAACATATATATTGTATCAATCAAATCTATGCATTTTAAGGTAAGTTTTAGCATCATAAAGAATAGCTTCTTTATCTTTTTTCAACTTTTCTTCATAAGTCCCATATCTAGTTTTTTTTGTAACTTTATCATAGATTTCCCTTAATATTCTCTGAAGGCCACTTTTTTCTTTTAATGCCCAATCATCTTCCAAATCTTTAGAAATAAATGCATTTAAGATTATTTCAACTTCACCTTCTTGTAAAGTTTTACTCTTTTCATCTTTTTCTACTATAACTTCTTTAGTTTCTGATGTAAATGTAAATTCAATTACTAGTTTGGTATAAGTTTCAACTTTTTTGCTACAAGCCCAGAAAAAATTTGTTTTTTTACTTCCGTCCGCAGTTGGTTTTTCAGTATAACTTGTTTCTGCAATATTATATCCCCTATCTTCTACCCATTTCCTTAGATTCTTATATAATTCTTTAATATCAAATGCAGAAGTCTGTTTAATTTTAAGTGCTTTTCCTACGTAATCTTTTACTCCCATTAGCTAAAAATATTCAATTAAACTTAATAAAACTTTCTAATAGAAATAGCCTTTTAACGTTTCAATAAAATCAGTAGTTTCATCATATAGCTTATCTTCATACTTTTCTAATTCACTTTTAGCTACATATTTCTCATAAATCATTTTAAAAAAATTACCCAAGCTACCTTTGTCTTCATTAATATTCTTTTTATAATTCTTTTCCATTTTGGCATTAAAAACTAATTCTACTCTTCCTTTTTGTCTCTTAACTTGCTTACCTTTATCATCCTGAACAGCAACATCTGTAAGATCTCTTAAAAGAACATCAACAGTTATTATAAATTTTACATACTCTGTAACTTTCCTAGAACCTTTCCAGCTTGATTCAATATAAATGCCTGTAGGGGTTTTCTTCTCAGAATGCGACTTTTCCATAGGATCGTAATTATAATCTTTCATCCATTTTGGAATAGCCTTAAATAATTTATCAAAATCTAAAATTCCTGATTTTTTAACTACAAAATTACCTACTACTACAACAGGATTAAATTTTTCACTTCCCATTTCTAGTCTTCTTCAGTTTGAGCATCTTTTTCAGAAATATCTCCTTCAGCATCTCTGCAAGATTCACAAAGAAGTTCTCCATCTACATCATACAATCTTCCGTAGACACCGCAACTTTCGCATTCTCCTTCTATATATTTTTGTTTTTCTTTTTCCATTTTGTTCAAATAATTTTTCTCCTTCATATATTCATACAAGTGAGATTGTATACGCATAATATCTTTTATAGTTAATAATCCTAATAATGTTTTATCTTTTCCAATTACAGGCAATCTTCTTACTTCTTCTATCCTCATAAGCTTCATTGCACTTTCAACATCCATATTAGGTTCAATTGTAATTAATTTTTTAGTCATAATATCTTTAGCTTTAATTTTTTTAGGATTTTTATTTTTAGCCACTACTTTACTAACAATATCTTTCTCAGTAATCAAACCAACTAACCTATTTTCATTTACAACTAAAATGCTACCAACTTTCTTTTTATGCATGATTTTAGAACATTTTACTAAATCAAGGTCTAAAGGGACTTTAATCGGATTCTCACTCATTGCATCTGTAACTGTTATGCCGGATTTCATAGTTGTAGTTATTGATTATAAGTTTATAAATATTCTGTAGTTTAAAAATAAGAATAAGAAAAAAAGATTATTTATTCTTATGAAGTTCTAGCATTGCTTCCAAACCAGTCTCTATGCATCTCTCTACTGCTTCACTATAATCTGCTAAAAACTTACCAGTTTGCCTATTAGCAATAATTGGACATATTGTTCCACATTTATAATTCATTAACCTTCCTAAATGAAATAATAAACTAGATTCCATTTCAAAGTTAACAACCTTTAATCCATTAATATCTAAAGTTGCCAAATGTTCTTGCAATCTTGGAACAGTTATTGGTAATCCAGGAATCTCTCTTCCTTGTGGTGCAAAAAAACCAGAAGCAGAAGCAGTAATTCCAACTGCATAATCTCCTTTAACATGTTTTTCTAAAGCACTAACAACTTCAGAAGTTGCTTTAGAAGCATAAGGAATAATCTTACCCTTGAATCTACTTCCATCAGGAGTATTATCTGTAAGAATCCTATAAGCTTCTTCTTCAATTTTTTTAGTTATATTATCAGGATGTGCAAATTCGTAAAACATGCCTGTGTTATCCAAACCTAAAGCATAAGAACCAATAGCCAAAGTTCCTTCTTTAATATCTTTTTGTGGACCACCAGAAGTACCTAACCTTATTACTGTTATATCTCTAGAATGTTCTTTTTTTTCTCTTGTTTCTAAATCAAATTCATTTAATCCAAAAGATTCAACCAATGCAATTTCATTATTATCTGTACCAATTCCTGTTGCAATAACAGTTACAGGCATTTCTTTATATATACCAGTTCTTGTTACATATTCTCTATTTTGTTCTCTATGTTCAACAGAGTCAAAATGAGCAGCAACTTTATCAGCTCTTGCAGGATCTCCAACGACAAAAATATTTTCTGCAAGCTGGTCAGGTCTTAATCCTAAATGGTAAATTTTACCATTGTTTACGAATAATTCGGAATCTTTCATTTTAATGGACAGAATATTATTTTACTTTAAAAGGTTTTTGTTAAAAAATTAGTATATTAAAGATAAATATTTAAGATAAAGGGATTAATTAATTTGAATAATACCCTACAGAACATAATGCTTTAATCGGACATTAATAACTTTTAGCAAATAATGCAACAACTTTTGCTTTTTCATCACAACACACACATTTCCCAGAAATTTTTAGTTGAACAAAAGGAATATTTAACGATTTTGCTCCACCCATTTTGTCCTTAATCTTTTCTTCACAAACAGGATTATTACACCATTGAGCCTTAACCATCTTTTTATCTTTTATTGCCTTAACAAAATCTTTGAAATTCTCAACTTCAACAATATTTGAATCCATGAATTTTTTAGCCTTATTAAACAAGTTTTTCTGAATGTCATCTAACATTTTAGGCGCTATTGTTTTAATCTCGGAAATTTTTACAATCTTTTCCTCTCCTGTATCTCTTCTTACTAAAACTGCCTGGTTTTTAGATACATCTTTAGGACCTATTTCTATTCTAATAGGGATTCCTTTCATTTCCCATTCATTAAATTTCCATCCAGGGCTATAATTATCCCTATCATCTATTTCAACATTTAAACTTTTCAATTGCTTAGCAATTTCTTTAACTTTATTTAAAACATTTTTCTTAGAATCTTCAAAAACAATTGGAACAATAACAATCTGAGTTGGAGCTACTCTCGGAGGCAAAACTAATCCTTTATCATCAGAGTGCATCATAATCATTATACCTATGGATCTTGTTGTAATACCCCAAGAATTTTGCCAAGCATATTGTTTATTGCTATCTTTATCTAAAAAAGTAATGTCAAATGCTTTTGAAAAGTTTTGACCTAAATGATGAGATGTTGCACCTTGTATTGCTTTACCAGAAGGTAAAAATGTTTCAACAGAAGTTGTAAAATCTGCACCTGCAAATTTCTCTTTTACACTTTTAGTTCCTTCAATAACCGGAACAGCGTAAAGCTCTTCAAAGATTCTTTTGTATACAGAAAGAATATCATAAACTTCTATTTCAGCCTCTTTCTTGGTTGCAAAAACAGTATGACCTTCCTGCCATAAAAATTCTCTTGACCTTAAGAAAGGCACAGGATTTTTAAATTCCCATCTTACAACATTACACCACTGATTTAATTTTAAAGGAAGATCATTATGTGATCTAATCCATTTAGCATAAGCATCATACATTATAGTTTCAGATGTCGGACGAACAGCTAATCTTTCAGCCAACTTAGTATCACCACTATGGGTTACCCACGCAACTTCAGGACTAAAACCTTTAACATGTTCTTTTTCTTTCATTAAAAGATGTTCGGGAATTAATAAAGGGAAATAAGCATTTTTAATATTTCTTTTTTTTAATTCTTTGTTAAAAAACTCCTGTAATTTTTCCCAAATTGCATAAGCTCTAGGTTTCAAAATATAACAACCAGAAACATCAGTATATTCAATTAAATCAGCTTTTTGAATAACTTGAGTATACCACTCTGAAAAATCATTATCTTTACTAGCAGTTATTCCTTTTTGTTTAGTCATTTTTCTCCGGCCTCATCGTCGGAAATGCAATAACATCTCTTATTGTCTTTGCATCTGTCAACAACATAATCATTCTGTCTATTCCAATACCTAATCCGCCAGTAGGAGGCATTCCATGTTCCAAAGCTGTAATAAAATCTTCATCCATTTGATGAGCTTCAGAATCTCCTCGCTTACCAGATTCAGCTTGCTCTTGCAATAATTTTTTCTGCTCTCTTGGATCATTCAATTCAGAATAAGCATTACCTAGTTCCCATCCCATAACATAAGGCTCAAACCTATCTAGTAATTCAGGATGATCTTTATGAACTTTACACAACGGACTTGTTGCTTTAGGATGATCAACAATAAAAGTTGGTTGAATTAATTTTTCTTCAACTAGCTCTTCAAAAATTGCTTGAATAGCCAAATCTCTGTTAAATTCTTGTTCAGATTTAATTTTATAATCTTTTAATAATTTTTTCAAATCAGCATCATTTAACTCTTTAACATTTATGTTAGTATATTTCTTAATAGCATCAATCATAGCAATACGTTTCCATGGTTTCTTAAAATCAATCTTATTTCCTTGATAAGTTATTTTAGTTGTACCAAATAATTTCAAACAAACAAATTCAAACAATTCTTCTGTCAACTTCATCATGTCTTCATAATCCTTGTAAGCCCAATAACATTCCATCATTGTGAATTCAGGATTATGTGTTCTATCAACACCTTCATTTCTAAAATTCTTACAAATAGTATAAACTTTTTCAAATCCACCGATAATTAATCTTTTCAAATAAAGTTCTGGAGATATAGATAAAAATAAATCTAAATCCCATGCATTAATATGGGTTTTAAAAGGTTTTGCTGAAGCACCACCATAAATTGGTTGCAATACAGGAATATCCACCTCGACAAAACCTTTTTTTTCCATAAATTGCCTAATTAAAGATAATATTTTTGCTCTTTTTTCAAAAACTTGTTTAACTTCAGGATTAGAAATAAAATCTAGATACCTTTTTCTGTACCTAATTTCAGTATCTTGTAAGCCATGCCATTTTTCTGGCAAAGGTCTTAATGATTTTGATAATAATTTAAATTTCTTAACTTCAATAGAAAGTTCTCCTTTTTTAGTTTTGAAAATAACACCTTCTACTCCTATAAAATCCCCCATATCAAACAATTTTAAATCTTTATAATTCTTCAAATTATTTTTCGCGAAATATAATTGAATTTTACCAGTATTGTCTAAAATATGAGCGAAAGCTGCACCGCCCATTAATCTTAAGCTTAACATTCTGCCAGCAACTTTAACCTTGCTCTTAGAATGTTCTCCTGCATTCAAACTATTAAATTTTGAAAACAAATCAATAGCATCATTTTTTTTATCGAAATTATAAGGATAAGGCTCTATCCCTTTCTCTTTTAGCCTTTTGATTTTAGCAATTCTATCATTTACTAATTGTTCTTCAGGATTCATAAGGATTTAGAAACGATTTATTTATTTAAAGCTTTCTTATAAAAAATTAATAAGCTAAAACTTTTACTTTCTTATTTTCCAATTGATTAATATTTTCAAGAAGTAATTTATTATATAATCCAATAAGTTGTTTTACAATGAGATTATTTTGATTGATCTTATATAAAGTTGCCCGGCCTATTTTTCTTGTTTTTACAATAATCCCTAATTCAGCTATTTTAGGTATTAAGTTATTTATAGTCCCCCAACTAACTCCAGCATTCAGTAAATCAGTTAATGAATAATCAAAATCTTTACCTTCTATAAAATATTGTAAAATTCTCATCCTAGGACTATCACCCATATATTCTAAAAAAATTGATTCTTCTTTCATAGATTTAAGTAAAATAATATAATATTTAAAACTTTCGTAATTATACATTAACATATAAAGATAGATGTTTGTTAAATTCTTTCAAAGTTACCGAAAAAAGACGTAAAATTTTATCTAAACAAAGATAAAGCAATAAAAGAAAATAGTTTAATGTCAAATAATTTACAAAAAAGAATAATTTTAAAGAGATTAATAATTCAAAAACTAATACGTTCTAATGTTTGGGGTGGAAAGCATATACCTTTAGATTTTACTATTAAAGGCATTCCAGAACATTTTAGAAATAGACATAAAGGAAAACGAATTATTGAAAAAGTTCTAAAAGAATTGATAAAAGATAGATGGATAATAATATTAATAAAAAAAATAGGTAAAGGGACTGGTAAACATCTTTCTTTAAACCCTAAACAAGTAAATGAAATTAAAAAATTATTTGATTAAATTTTATTTCCACAGGATTGACACTATTTTAAAGAATAAATGTTATTCAAAAAATTATAGATTAAATAAAAAAAGTGTCTCAGCCAACTTAGCTTGACTATTCCAACAAACCGGCCATTATTATTTAGATTATTGTTGCCGTTCAGACCGTTATTATTATTATTAAGGAACAATACACGGCCTCAAGAGTAGCCATTTCACCTTCTGGAAAACCACCACCACTTCACACATTAGGTGTCATGGTTGTATTTTATAACAGCAAAGCCGTCACAGTGAAATGACGTGTAGTTCCAAGCTACTACATTGATTTATAATGAAGTAGCTGAGACAATAAATATAAAAATAAACTGATATAAAAACGTTTTTGTTTTTAAGAGCTTATTTTCGCGCGCCACGCGCCTTCGGCGCTACCCCAACAAACCGGCCAATAAAACTTAGATCATTGCCGCCGCCCAGACCGTAACTACTACCACTAAGGAACAATACACGGCCTTGAGGCACAGAAGCATCACGATCCTTAAAAGGATGATAACAACCTAAGTCACCATCTGAATGTTTTGCCATTTTATAATATGATTC
>JAHIMK010000080.1 GCA_018896675.1 Nanobdellota archaeon | reverse complement strand
AAACCATTCGCCCACTGATCATCAAATACTACAGGAGAGCTGCAATTGGCTCCTTGAGCCCCGATTTCAGGCGTTTCTGTGTCTTCCGGTGTTGCCGTTTCCGTTATCGTCGGTGAAGACGTTTCTGCGGGAGTTTCAGTTACTTCCAGAATAGGAGTGTCTGTCCCCGCCTCCTGCGCGTGGGCAGATGGCAGATTTCCTGTGCCAAAGGCGGAAAGGAGGACCCCCAGCGCCATGATCCCATACAGGGTTATGCGTGTCAGCGAGATTTGGTTTTGGGTGCGCATTTCTTCCTCCTGATCTCTCGAACGGCTTGCGCTGTTATTATTGTACAACCAAAAAACAAAAAACGTAACTGCTCAGGCTGCTGACACAGCCGGGTCTAAAAGACAAGGAGGATAAAAAGGGTCGCCAAGGATCGCCATTCGCAGAGCATCCAACACTCGCAGTTCATTTTTACGAGCGGTCGAAATGTAACTGCGGATGCGGCAGAACGTCTTGGCACCCTGCACAGAGCGAAAACAACCCGACACCTTCTGTTTCAACTTGACCATGCGCAGATCGCGCTCGGCCAGATTGTTGTCAAATGGTACCTTAAAATCGTACATAAAAGCCAACACAGCGGGTTGATGTTTGTGCAGGTGATCCACAAGGTTCTTGGCCGGGCTTTGCTTGACCCGTCCGCGCTTTCTGGGCACTGGCGGGTCTGGAGCAGGCGGGGGCGGATTGGCTTTTAGCCCCTGCCCGATCAGTTCGCCATAACGGGTCTCGAAGTCGGCGATTTGGTCGGCGGGGAGCGCTGATAGCTGGTTTTGTTGGGCGCTTTCAACAGCCTGCTTGATCTCCAGGAGCAGTTTCAGCATGTGCTCTGCCCAGGGCTGCTGGTAGCGCTCGTGAATAAAGAGCAGCTCCCGCAGATGGTGGGCGTTGCACAAGGCATGCTGGGCATCCGGGTATTGGTCGTAGGAGCGATAGCCATCGTGCATCACCCAGCCGGTGCGCTGCGGCAGAATGCCGATGGTATTGTGTGCCAGCGTGCCGCGCTTGTCATGCATTTCCAGGTGAGTCAGCACCTCGGTACTGGATACGTGCATCCAGCGCAGCTTACCATCTACCCGCCCGCCGGTCTCGTCCAGGTGCACCACCGCTTCAGTCTGGATCAGGTGTTCCCGCACTTGCTCATCGACCGGCGTAACCGCCTCAGCCACCTGCTCACATGTCGTCACCAGCGTGCCTTCGCTGAACGGGCTGTCGTATAACTCCTCCAGGATTTCGCAGGTGCGCTCCAGCGGAATGTGATGGTACTGATTGAAGTACACCGCCTGGGCCTTGATCTCCGGCCCGTACTGCACCGGCTGGGTCACCCCAAGGGGAAACTCGGCTTTGTTCTCTTGCAGGCACTGCGGACAGGTCTTGATTTCTGCTTGATGCTCGGTCACTTCCAGCCGCACCGGCGGCAGATCGAACACCTGGCGTTTCTCCAGCCCAGCCGCCTCGACATGCTTCAGCGAGGCTTGGCAGCGTTTGCACCGCTCCACCCGATGCACCTGCACCCGATCCGGATGGGCCACCGCCTTCAGCGTGTGTCCTTCGTGCCCAGGCTGACCACCGCTCTTCTTCCCGCTTGGCTCGCGCAAGCTGCGCTTGGTCGGCTTCTTCTTCAAGCCATCACTCGACGGCGGTTTGCTGCTGTTGCGGCTGTTCTTCGCCAGTTGGTCTCTCAATGCCTGTACTTCGGCTGCCAAAATGGCGATGGTTTCTATCAGCTGATTGATCAGCGCAACGATTGCCTCTTCACCCTGCTGGTATGCGGTACGTATTTCATCCTGAGATGGCAGGTGTTGTGGGTCCATGTACTCTATTGTCGCTGGCTTTTGCGATTTTGACAAGGTTAATGTTCATCAGGCTTCATGCCTGAGCAGTTACCTTTCGCTTTCATATAATCATGATTATAATAATCCTGGTTATACAAAGGAGACTGCCATGTTTGTTGACCGCCACCAGGAACTTGCCTTTTT
>JAHIMK010000081.1 GCA_018896675.1 Nanobdellota archaeon | reverse complement strand
ATTCTGCTGTTTTTATCCATAATGTTATAGTGTAATTATAGCTTGGAGATAGAACATTATCAATTCTATCATCAACACCATCAAACTTGTAAGCCTTGCCCTTCATTCCCGTCGTCAAGTTAGGACAAGCAATTCCAGAACAGCTTCCTTGATTATTCCATGTTGAACTATCACTAAAACTGGTTCCACCTTCATCTTCTAATCTCCACCATCCAACTAAGCTTCTATTCCAATCTATGAAAGCAGAATAATTATTTGAAACATCTGAAACTGAAACATTTACATAATTATAATTATTAAATGTAGCAACCTTAGTATTATTATCAGCAGTAGGATTTACAAACTCAATATCCGGATTAGTAACATCAACATGTAATGTTCTATTTGTTAAAGCAAAGTAACAGTCAGTTGCATCACAAGCTCTGCAACTCCAATCAAAATTATTAGTAGTTAATCCAGTTACTGTAAAGTGAGCAATGACTAATGTTGCTGAAGTTGTAATTGTAGAATTGCTAAGCCAAGTTTCAGTATTATTATGATACAAACTTACAGAAGTTATTGGAATTGCACTTGTTGCCAAACATTCAAACTTAGCTGTTGAATTAACATACCAACCATCTTGTGGATCTGTCAAAGTTACTGTTGCAGTAGTAGTTTCAATAATTACATTATTACTTGAGTAAGGTTCACCTTCTTCATAAGCATCTACAGGAGTTACAACAACTTGCCAAATATCTCCTTTTGAAGTTGCATCAGAATGCGTTCTGTTATACATGCCTGCTCCGTCATTATAAAGCATAGCAATTTCTGAAGCAGATAAAGCTCTATCATAAACTTTAACATTATCAATTGAAGCTTCAACATTACCATTAAATCCTGTGTTTGTAGAATAAACAGAACTTGCAATTGAATAATAATTATCCACAAAACTAGCATAACTTACACCATTAAACTCATCAGTATCTCTTGCAACTCCATTTACATAAAATGTAATGTTAGTTGTTGTATTATCAAAAACTCCAACTAAATGATACCATTCATTATAATTATGAGGATAACTTGAAGAGACATAACTTTGGCCAGGATTATAACCACCATAAAAATATAAATCATCTTTAGTACAAGTAAACCCACCAAATAACCAACTAGACCAACTACCTGTACCACTTCTTCCAAATAAAGGTGCAGAAAAATCATCAGTCTCAATACTACAATTTCTTAAATTAACCCATGATTCAATAGTATAACTTACATTATGATTTGTATCAAAATCATTTCCAGATAATCCAGTTACAATATAATCATCCTGCCCATCAAACTCATAACAACCACCACTTCCAGAAAATGCATTACAACTTGAGTTCCATTCAGCACCAGTATAAGTTGAAGGAGTTGAATATAATGTGAAATCGTCAAATAAAGTTATATTTGCTGCATTTAAACTAGGACGATTTGCTAAAACTAAAATTTTGGCATATTTAGTTCCATGCCACCATTTGCCTGATGAAACTCCATAAAGGTTTTCTCCAGTAGTGCTTCCAGTAAAGTTTGTCCAAGAAGAATTAACAATAGCATTTGCAGCTGCATCATACATATAAGTACTAGTAGAAGTATGCATTCTTACTGAAGTTCCTGCAGCTGCATTTTTACCAATTGCAGTATTAAATGTAATAGTATAATAAGTATCATTATCTGTTACACTTAAAATATTATTTGTACTTAAATTATAATTTGGTAAATCAGTATATGCTCCAGAATTATCTGTATTGAATGCCATCCAATTATTGATACTAACTGTCCAACCAGAACCATCAACTACTTTAACTTTAGTATCTGATGCTAAAACTTCTTCATAAAGTGTTGTTGCACTATTAGGAATGGCATTTATTGATTGTGAAGAAATTTGAATTTGATTAATATCATAAGGAACATAACCAATATACACTCTTGATTCTTTATCAGTTGTATTAAATTTAGCCCAAACATTCAAAGTATAAATTTTTGAAGTATCAATTGGCATTAATTCCTTGCTTGTAAAAGAATTAGTTGCTGCCATATATAAACTATAAGAACCAGTATGACTATCCGAAGAAATACCACTGATAGATGCCCAATTCAAACTTCCAGATTCAACTCCACTATTTAAGATTAATTGCCCACTACTATAAACTGAACCATTATTACTATAAGTAGTATAATCTTTTACATTAGTTGAATTTTCATTTGAACCGTCAACATCAAAAGGCATGTTTAATACAGCATCTGAGATTCCATCCTTTCTCCAGTCATAAACTAATGAAACAGTATCAGAATCATTGTCATTGTATTGAGCATAAACTGTCAAGTTTTCAGTCGTCAAATTAGTGCCGTAAGTTGAGTTCAAAATTGCAGAGGTTACAGTAGGCTCACTGTTTACAATAAAAGTTCTTTGCTCTGTAGTATTCAAGTTACCAGCTTGGTCAACAACATATGCTTTGTAAGTATAAGTTCCTGGATTTAATGAAGTGAAGTTGCGGTAAAGTTTGTAAATGCCGGCACTGTATGAAGCGTTAATTTCTTCGGAAGATAAAGCTCTGTTCCATACCTGTACTTCATCTATTGAGCCGTTGAAACGTAGTGTACGCCCGCCTCTTGCACCGATATATAATGAATTAATTGAATCATTAACATTTAATGAATTACTGCCTTTGCTTACACCATTGACAAATAATTCTTGTTTGTATGCTGATTCATCATAAACAGCAACTATATGATACCAAATATCAGCTGTTAGTGTTCCTGTTTGAATATAACTATAACCAGCACCATTATAAATATAATAAAAAAAGTTGGTTGTGCCTCCATTTGATTCTAATGAAGGAGCAGAAAGAGTATCTCCTTCCCATAATGACATCGTTGTTCCAGTGCTTCCTTTTATTTTTGTCCATAATGAAATCGAGTATGAATTATCTGCGTTTATGTTAAGTGGTGAAGAATTAATAGCTACATAATCATCAATACCATCAAATTTGTAAGCCTTGCCTCTCATTCCTGTTGTCAAATTAGGGCAAGCAGTTCCTGAACAAGTCCCATTATTACCCCAAGTTGAAGAGTCGCTGAATGAACTTCCACCTTCATCTTCTAATCTCCACCAACCCACTAAACTTCTATTCCAGTCAATGAATGCAGAATAATTATTTGAAGCATCTGTAACTGAAACATTCACATAATTGAAATTGTTAAATGTAGCAACTTTTGTGTTATTAGTTTGGGTAGGATTTACAAACGCAATATCCGGATTAGTAATATCAACATACAATGTCCTGTTTATTGAAGCAAAGTAACAGTCAGTAGCATCGCATGCTCTACAACTCCATTCAAAATTATTCACAGTTAATCCAGTTACAGTGAAATGTGCAATTACAGAAGTAGCTGAACTAGTAATTGTTGAATTAGCTTGCCAAGTTCCAGTATTATTATGGTACAAACTTACTGAAGTTATTGGGATTGAACTTGTTGCCAAACATTCAAACTTAGCTGTGGAGTTTACATACCATCTATCTTGTGGTGAAGTTAAAGTAACAGTTGCTACAGAAGTTTCAATAGTTACATTGTTGCTTGCTACAGATTCACCTTCTTCATAAGCGTCAACAGGAGTTACAACTGCATACCAAGTATCTCCTTTAGAAGTTGCATCAGAATGAGTTCTGTTATACATTCCTGCTCCATTATTGTAAAGCATAGCAATTTCAGCTGAAGATAAAGTCCTGTTCCAAAACATTAATTGATCTATAGAACCATTAAATGTATGTGTATTAGCGGTTGTTCTCGCAGCTATGTATCTTACTATGTCTCCCCTTAATGGATTTTGTAATAATGTTATTGAGTCCGTATTGGTTACGTCAACATAGCCGGTCAATAATGTCCCATTAAAGCTGTAGACAACATTATGCCAGCCCGGATTATTTGTAAAGTCATAAGAGGCTATCGTTGTGGTATACATTCTCAAGGCACTATTTGATATACCTAAGAAATTTGTAGTATTGCTTCCTGAGAATATTGCATAAATACCGTATATTGGTGCTGCATCGCTAATCGGTACGGCAGGATTTATCCATGTTGATAATGTCCATTGTGAATAATTTGCAATGATAGGTGTTACAATCCAGCCATTACTTCTAAACTCATAACAACCTCCTGAGTCTGCAAAGGCACCACAGCTTGTGTTCCATGTTGCATTTATTAATGTACCATTCTTTCCAAAAGTACTATAATCTTTTACATTTAGATAATTTTCATTAGAACCATTCACATCAAACGGCATGTTCAATACAGCATCTGAAATTCCATCTTTTCTCCAATCATAAACTAATGTTACAGCATCAGAATCATTGTCATTGTAAGTTACATAAGCTGTCAAGTTCTCAGTCGTCAAATTAGTTCCATAAGTTGAATTCAATATTGCAGAAGTTACAGTAGGCTCACTGTTTACAATGAAAGTTCTTTGTTCCGTATTATTCAAATTACCAGCTTGGTCAACAACATAAGCTTTGTAAGTGTATGTTCCTGGACTTAATGAAGTAAAGTTGTGATAAAGTTTCCAAATATTAGCATTATAGGAAGCATTGATTTCTTCAGGGGATAAAGCTCTATTCCAAATCATAACTTCATCTATAGAACCATTAGTAAAAGCACCACCAGAATTTTTACCTATAATTGCAATTCCATTTGAAGCAGGAATATCTCCAGATTCACCTATATTATCTATTGCTACTTGTTGTCCATCCCTATAAATAATTACGGCTGAACCATTATAAATAGCTACAACATGATGCCAATCATTCCAATCAGTATAAGTAGAAGTTAAAGCTGTGCTATGCCATGCTACATCATTTGTAAGATAAACATTTAATTTTCCAGTATTAGTAATATAGAAATCCATAACTGTTGAAGATTTATAAATAATTCCTTGTAATGAAGATATTGAAGCATTATGTAATTTGATCCAAGCAGAAAATGTTATTGAAGGTATATCTCCTAAATTAAAAGCAGGGATAGTAACTACATCATCTACACCATCAAACTTGTAAGCCTTGCCCCTCATTCCCGTCGTCAAGTTAGGGCAAGCAATTCCAGAACAGCTTCCTTGATTATTCCATGTTGAACTATCACTAAAACTGGTTCCACCTTCATCTTCTAATCTCCACCATCCAACTAAGCTTCTATTCCAATCAATGAATGCTGAATAATTATTTGAAATATCTGAAACAGAAACATTCACATAATTGAAATTATCAAATGTAGCAACTTTGGTATTATTAGTTTGAGTAGGAGCTACAAATTCAATATCAGGATTAGTTACATCAACATGTAAAGTTCTATTTGTTGAAGCATAGTAACAATCAGTAGCATCACAAGCTCTGCAACTCCAATCAAAATTATTAGTTGCTAAACCAGTTACAGTAAAGTGTGCAATTACAGATGTAGCTGATGAAGTAATTGTTGAATTAGCAAGCCATGTTCCAGTATTATTATGATACAAACTTACTGAAGTTATTGGAATTGAACTTGTTGCCAAACATTCAAACTTAGCAGTGGAATTTACATACCATCCATCTAATGGTGAAGTTAAAGTTATAGTTGCTACAGATGTTTCAATAGTCACGTTATTACTTGAATAAGGTTCACCTTCTTCATAAGTGTCAACAGGAGTTACAACTGCATACCAAGTATCTCCTTTAGAAGTTGCATCAGAATGAGTTCTGTTATACATTCCTGCTCCGTTATTATACATCATTGCAATTTCAGCTGAAGATAAAGTCCTGTTCCAAAACATTAATTGATCTATAGAACCATTAAATGTATGTGTATTAGCGGTTGTTCTCGCAGCTATGTATCTTACT
>JAHIMK010000082.1 GCA_018896675.1 Nanobdellota archaeon | reverse complement strand
TTTATTAGAATGGGCTTGATTGCTTCCAGACCGGCAAAGTCGAGCTCCCGGTCCTGTTTCGGGAAAAAAAAGGCACACTGCGCATAGAGCGGGATGTCGTTCGTTATCTCCGAAGTACGGGAACCGTTGATGAGAACATTTCCCCGCAGAAACACCCGCGGCGCCGGTCTTTGAAAAGACGTCGCTGGAATGCCGGGGCTCTCACCCGAATCCGCCGGCTCTTTTTTGCTGCAGCCCATAGCCATGGCCAGCATAAAAAAACCAAGGAGGCAGACCATCACCCAGAAAATTCGTTCATTGTTTCGTCGCATGGTCATACCTCCTCAATAGCTCTTGACTTTGACCCGACTCAGGCACTCGCCCCGCCCCTCGGCCGCCTCGCCGCAAAGACCGTTCCCCGAACGTGTCTTGCAGAAATAGAGCCGCATTCCCTTGGGATCGGTGTACTCCTGAACCCTTCCCCGGTCGTAGAAAGCGGCGAAGTTTTCCGGTACCCGGACCATGGCGATGAAGTAGCGGGCGGAGCGGTAAGTCATGAAGCAGTCCCGGTCCCCGCTGTGCTGCCCCTGCAGACAGGCCACCCAGCTCCGACCCTCGCCCGGAATGTTGCGGATGCCCTCGTACTGTCCGTGATGCTGGAGATTGATATTGTGTCCAATCTCGTGTCCCAGTGTTCCGGCCGTGTCGTTCTGATCCTCCGCCGATTCCTCCCAGCCGTAATATCCGGTCCGGGAAGCGCCTCTGTAGTCACGGAGGACGATGGTGTTGTGATCTTCGGTGGGGGGGCCGATGTGGGAAGCCACGCCGACGGACAGCCCCATGGTCAGCTCAGGGTTCTGATCGTGGGTCATAAGGACGAGAATATACTGGTCGCCTGCCTTGTGGTCCGTATTCGTGTAGTTGATGAGATCGTCCCTGAATTCGTCGCCCTGCATTTCCCGCAGGTGGAGCTTCTGGTCGAGGAAGCGGGGGACAAGAGTGCGGAGATGCGGGTAAAAACAGCCGGCGTAGTCGTAGACGAAAATGTCCTTTTCGAGAGGGCTGAGGCGGTAATGCCTGCCGTCGCTGTAGATTCCGCGGTACTCCTCGAACGCAGTGAGCCCGTCTCCGGTGTGAAGGGCGTCCTGATGGGTGTCGTCGTCGGAGTCGGGATCGGTGACACTCCACTCCTCCTCCCACCCGTCCTGAAGGCCGTCTTCATCTCTGTCCAGGGGGATGAGAAGGTTTTTGCCGTCCGTATCGGCGGTTGTGCCTCGGGTGTCGGCTAGGTACCAGATGCCGGCGATTTTGATTTCCGCCTTCATTTTGGCCGACGCGGCCGCATCCTTGACGCAGACTCTGGCCGAAATGACATCGCTTGTTACATCTTCCAGGGTGATCTGCTGACTCACCGTGTACTGCAGGTTTTCGGATACGGCATCCTCTCCCATATCGAATCCGGGATTGTCCGAGTTCCGAAAGAACATATCCGGAAGGCTGCCGATGGGGCATTCGTTGTAATGGGTGTAGAGGCGGCTGACGGGCGAGTCTTCCCCGCTCCAGTTTTTGGTGAAGGCTTGGCGGGCCCAGGCTTCGGTCTTGCGGCCGAGGGTGCAGTCGGGGCAAGCGTCGTTAAGGAGATGGTTGCCGGCGTTGGTTGCGACGCCCTCATGCTCCGAGGTATCGAGAAGAGTGAAGCGGACGGCCGCCACTTCGTCGGGGTTGATGTCCTCGAGGGTCAGCTTGTATTCGCGAATGTCGCCGGGCTCGGGCTTCCATTTGTTTTCGGCCGAATCCATGGGTTCGAGGATGGCCTTGATGTTTTTGCGGGCGGCGATGACAAAGCGCCATGATAGATCATAGGTGGAGTCCGCCCTGTTTTGGAGGTGGGGCTGGCAGCTCGCGTCTCCCGTGCCTGTTCCGCCGTAGTCCAGGGTTATGTCCTCGAGGGAAAACGTTTTGTCCAGTTTGATGAAGGTGGGCCAGTACCAGGAAAATCCGGATATTTTTATACTGGTGTGTTCTTCCC
>JAHIMK010000130.1 GCA_018896675.1 Nanobdellota archaeon | reverse complement strand
TCATAAAGTTTGTAATGGATCGGGACAGAGCCATCTGCGGAAACCACCAGATTGAAGATCAACTGTTTTAACGTATTTTACCCCCGCCCAAATCGTGAAACCCGTTGATACATAAAGCCGGAGCCCTGTTTTTTCATTTCAAATGTAGCCAAGAGTATAGGATATTCAAGGACTTGACAGAATATTATTATTTATGTTATAATTCTGGCAGATACAATATTCACAAGGAGGTAGCCAGAATGTATTTTGAAGAAATTAAAAGACGGCACGGCAGCCACACCTATGTCAGCGCCCTTATCCGGGAGAGTTATCGGGAGAAAGGCAAGGTAAAACACCACACCCTTTGTAATCTTTCCAAACTACCCGCCTCTTGCATTGAAGGAATCAAAGGGCTATTTCTCAATAAAGGAAAGCAAGGCAGGTTTATTTCCCAGGATAAAATCACCGTTACCGCAAGCAGGGAGTATGGCGCTTCTTACGCAGTATTGAGTGTCGCAAAGGATATTGGATTGGACAAGATTATTTACTCCCGGAAGGAAGAATGGAGACAAAACATTATGGCTATGATTGCCGGTCGGGTTGTATACCAGGGGAGTAAATTATCATTGACTAATCTATTCGCGGATACCGCCTTGTGGGAGTTGTGCGGACATCCGGAAGGCAAGAAACCGGATGTAGAGGAGAATTGTTACTTTCCCATGGATAGGCTCTTGGCCCGAAAAGAGGCGATTGAAAAGTCCCTGGCGGAAAAACACCTCAAGGATGGCTGTCTTATCCTTTATGATCTTACCTCTTCTTATCTGGAAGGAGAATACCGGGATTCAGAGTTGGCCGCGTTCGGCCGTAGTCGTGACGGCAAAAAAGGACACCGACAGATAGCGGTGGGCTTACTCACCGACAAAGAAGGATGTCCGGTTGCAACCGATATATTCAGGGGAAACACCTCCGACCAGACAACCGTATTAGGACAGGTATACAAATTAACCAAAAAATTTGGAGTAGAAAATATAATCTTTGCCGGTGACCGGGGTATGCTAACCCCCAAAAGAATTAGCGAGATCAATGAAGCCGGATTTAAGACCCTTACCGCTCTTACCCATCCTCAGATGGCCGACCTGTTAGAACGCAAGGTGGTTCAGTTAGGACTGTTTGATCAGTACAACCTTGCAGAAGTATATGACCCGGATAAACCGGCGGTTCGTTACATTCTTTGCAAGAATCCGGATTTGGAGAAAGAAGAAAAAGAACAACGGCAGCGCCTTGTTTCCTTGACTACCAAAAATCTGAATAAATTGGTTGCCAGAAAGAAGAAGGCCGCCGACAAGAAACTAAGCGCAGCCGCCGGCGCTATCCTGGACAAATACAGGGTGGGCAAATACTTCTGTTGGGATGTTAAGGACGGAAGGTTTTCGTTTAGTATTGACCAGGAGAAGATAGAGGCGGCGGAATCATTAGATGGATGTTATGTGATTCGCACCGATGTGGATAAAAAGCGCTTGAGCAAAGAAGAAGTGGTTAAGGGATATAAGCGATTGGCCGGAGTGGAAAAGGCCTTCCGCAATCTGAAGACGGTCTCTTTAGAGATGCGGCCGATCTACCACCATCATGATGACCGCATTCGGGCTCATATCTTTTTGTGTATGCTGGCTTACTACGTCCAGTGGCATATACAGAAACGTTTAAAGCCTCTTTTTGAAAATGATGCCAAAGGAAAGAACAGACGCTGGTCTCTGTCCCTGGTCCTGGAACGCCTGAAATCAATCCGGATTGAAAAGTGTCATATGGACAGTATTTCTTTTGATCTTAAAACAACCCCTGATGATGAGCAACGGCAGATTCTTAATTTACTACAGGTGGCTATGTAATGTCGCGTAACGAGGAGTTTCGTAGTAAATAATCAAGGAAGCGATAGCTATTGAAGAATCGACAAGGATAGATTCTTCGCTATGCTCAGAATGACAGGGTGTAAACATAAATTCGGTTACAGGACAGCGGGTAGCCAGAACGTGAAACAGAAAACATTAAGCGGATTGGCTATTACCAAAGGGTTATGCTATAATCGTTAGGGGTAAAATACGATAACACAGCGGGGAAACAGGCGTCAGCAGACATTCTTTAACGAGGGTGACTATCATCTGTATCGAAAACTGCTGGTGGAATGGTGTAAAAAATACGGCGTGAAAATCTGGGCGTATTGCCTGATGCCCAATCACATACATTTGATTGCAGTGCCCGCGACGGAAGACGGTCTCAGGCGAACCGTTGGGGAGGTACACCGTCGTTACACCCGGCGCGTCAACTTCCGGGAACAGGGGCGGGGGCATTTGTGGCAGGGACGGTTTGCCTCATATGCGATGGATGAACGCCACTGTCTATCGGCGGCACGATATATTGAAATGAATCCGGTGCGCGCCGGACTGGTTCCTAATCCGGTGGACTATCCGTGGTCTAGCGCGAGAGCACATGTTCTTGGTACGGCAGACGCGCTGCTGACCGACGGTTCGCTTCAGACGATGGTGGACGATTGGAAACAGTTTCTGTCGCAGGACGAACCCAAACAGATGGTGGAGATGTTACGCCGCTACGAACGGACAGGCCGACCGCTGGGTGATTGTTGGTTTGTAAAGACCATTGAAAAGCAAATGGGTCGGATACTACATCCTCAGCGTGCCGGACGTCCAAAAAAAGCGAAATAATTAGTATGGTGTCCCCAGATTTAC
>JAHIMK010000067.1 GCA_018896675.1 Nanobdellota archaeon | reverse complement strand
GTTGCCATTTTTATTATATTTTGGACGTTGACCAACAATCAAATTTACATCTTTATCTTTTAATAAATCTTTATCAAATGCGTCTTTTTCTATAGTTGAAACAAAACCATCCTTATTTGTATCTGCATATTGTTTTAATGCTGGAGTATATACCATTTCAAAAGTTTTATAATTTTTAGGATGGATTAAGTTATCACCAATAAAATAAAGAGCAGCTGAACAAAAAACAATACCTATTGATCCAAAAATTGTTTTAATAATTTTCCATTCTAATTCTTCTTTTTTTTCTTTTTCTGATAACATTTTTTGCCTCCCCTGGTTTTAATTAAGTCCTAGGAACTTTTTAATTGCTGATGGAAATTAGTACCTTTATATAAATCTTCCTATAATTTAGTTTGCGACAAAATAAAAGCATATTAATATTTAATAAATACCGATTAAACTGCCAATTAAGAACAAAGCCCCATATAACTTTATGCATAATTAATGTCGTAAACTAATGTAGGCATTGCGCGGATATTAATTAATTTTGGTCAACTTATTAAAATATATCAACCTTCTTTGATTATGCAAGATAATTCTTGCAGTAACTTGGCTAAGTTGAGCCATAGGTCTTCTTTTAGTAATTAATCCGTATTTTCTCTTAAAGCTAGAATGAAAACTTTCAGTATGACTTCTAATGTGATACTCAGTTAGCCATTGCATTATTAAAAGAAGAAGGTGATATAAAGATGAAATCTAACAAAGCTTTACAAGAATTAGATAATCTTTCTAATGACCCGAATGTGCCTTCTTACGTGTTGCCGCAGATTTGGAACATAGTTAGCTTGCTAGAAGGCTTCTAACCATAGAAACTTTTATATATTCGAGTTAATTCACTATGCCTATTAAATAGGGGGGAGCTAAAATGAGAGATACATTCATGCGTATAAAGGAAAAAATTACTGGTGGTAATTCAACTTATGATATTCCTGATGAGTTTGGAGAGGATTATCTGGAGATTGAACCGCAATATCAACAAAATAAGGCTAGAAACAAAGTTGTTGTAAAACCATTTGTGATTAAAGAATTTGCAGATGTTAGTGAGCCATTAGATGCTTTAAGAGAAGGATATACTGTTGCTTTAATCAATATCAAACAACTTAAAGATAAAGATATTGTCGAATTAAAAAGGGCTGTAAACAAATTAAAGAAAACTTGCGATGCAATTAATGGCGACATTGCAGGATTTGGAGAAGATTGGCTTGTTGCTACGCCTGGATTTGCACAAGTTTTTAGGCCAGCTCCTAAAATAGAAGAATAAATTTCTTCTTTTTTCTTTTATAATGAAATATAAAAAACCTGAAATTAGTTCTATCAAATTAAAAAAATGGGAAGCTAGAGATTTAGCATTGTCTGAATATTCTGAAAATATTGAAAAGTTAAGTAAACATCTAAAAGACTTAGTTGAAGATTCCTTGGTTAACAAAAAGGATTTTGAAAAATTAATCTTAGAATTTAATCAATTTAAAACTCTTGTTACAAATTACCATCAAGAAAAAGAAAGATGGGGCAAATACTAAAACTTATAAACTATAATTCTACTATCTTTCTATTATGGGCCTATAACATAGCCTGGATAGTGTATCCGGCTTCGGACCGGAAGACGCAGGTTCAAATCCTGCTGGGCCCATCTCTTTTTCATAAAATTTTTAAACAGCAATGTAAGTTTAAGTCTTATGGATATGCAAATTTCAGTGCTTGACAAAAAAAGGACAATAGAAGAAATCACGAAAGAGGAAAGCGAAGGCAAGATATTATTAGGAACAGCTGCAGGCATAGACTGCTATCATTGCTTATACCTAGGCGTTATTAATTCGAGAGGCCTGTTTCTTAAAAAAGTAAATTTTTATAGAATCTGTGAAGGCGATGAAAGAATAAAGCCTGACGAATATCCGGTGACAGTAGCTTTCTATAAATGAATTTATTTATTTTTATAACCAAACTTTTTATTATAATCTTTATGATTTAAAATATCAAGAACAAAACAAATAATTTCTATTTGATCTCCTCTAATTGTTCTTTTCCTTAATTAATTGCGTTCCAACTAATTCATTTAATTTTTTGTAAGCATCCTCTGCTTCATCTAACATTATTATCCTTACAGGTTTATTCATACTTCAGTGCCTCTTGCAATCATCTTGTCTAAATCTTTCCTTTCAGCAAATACCCATAAAATGCCTTTAGTTCCAATAACTATCTTACCGCTATATTGTAGATAATCCAAAATCTCTAATAATGTATTATGCATTACTTTTTTTGGCAGTTTTCTTTTCAATTCAGCTAATTTCATTATTTGTTTTGCATCTTTTAGCGTTTTTTCCACCATTAAAATTGTATTTAATGTTGGTGAGTGTTTTGTTATTTGTATTGTTTTCATTTTATATACCTCTTAGATATAAGTATATCTCTATTTAGTATGTAAAACTTTCTTATTAATTATATTTTTACTCTTTAAAACTTTAACTTAGAAAAAAGACTAATATTTTCAAAAAAGTTGGAATTCTAATTATTTTTCATAGTTTTTTCAGATTATTTCTAATAAGAGCTACTTCATCTTCACCAATATCCTCAATGATACTTCTTATCTCAGTCAAGAAAACTCTTGCATTTTTTAGATCCTGAATTACATAATCTTTAGGTATTGATTTCTGGATAAAATATTGCGAATCTTCTCTCCTGTCTTTAGAATGTTTTATTTCTCTTAATAACTTGTCAGGGATAATGTTCCCAAAAATAAGGCCGACTGCATTAATTGTGCAATCATGTATTTCACAATTTATTCCTGCTTTCTGCAACAGAGCGTAAAATGCAAAATACCTTGCATAATAAGCAGCAACAATAACCCATTCAAAGACACCTTCCTTAAGATTTGCTTCTGCAGAAATAATTGATTTTTTTGCTTTATCAAGGTAATCTAAGTATAAGGCTTCAGAAGGATCAACTAACTTTATGCCTTTTTTCTGTCTCAAGCACCATTTAAACTTCTCATGTAAACTTTTCATAATATCGCCACGCTGCCTCTACAAACAGAGACGGATGACGTAAAACAATGTGTCCTTTAAGAACTTCACTAGCCAAAATGCCCTTATTTTTCAGAGCTTCTGAAAATTCTTCTAAAGTCGCTGATTTTACTGAAATCTTCCTACCATATATGGTTTCAATCTTTTCTATGAAATCCTGGCTTTTAATCTCTCCTATAACCAATATGTCAATATCTGATTCAGAATTTGCATACCCTTTTGCATATGAGCCAAAAAGTATTATTCCGTTTTCAGGAATTATTTTTTCATCTAATTCTAAAAAGATTTGCCTAATCAAAGCATTTTTTTTTAAGAAATCCAATGAAGCATAGTTTTCAGCAGCTACAATATATTTTTTAACAAGCGGATTGCACAGATTAAGGAAATACTGTTTGCTCTTTCCTACTAATTCACACTTAAAGACTTGCAATTTCCTTAATCTTTCCAGATGCAATGAAATAGTCCTGTGAGTTGTTTTCAAAGATACTGCAATCTTCCGAAGGTGAAGCTTTTCAAGGTAATTATTGTTGTATAAAGATAAAATCCTTAATACTGTTTCATTTATAGATACTTTATTAACCATATGGATAAATAAGTAACCAATAGTATAAAAACTTTTTGTTTGTTAAATTTACTATTTTTTATTTTAAACAAGGAAGAATATCTTTAAGATTATCACTATTAACAACATGTGAAGCAATCTCTTTCAATTCTTCTATTTTAGAATTAAAAGCTATTGATAATCCAACTTCTTTGAAAGCTTCAATGTCTGTTTCGCTATCACCAACATAAATCACTTCTTCTGTTGAAATACCTAAATCTTCACATAAATGTCCTATAATCTGTGCCTTCTTTTCTTTGCCATTTCCAATAGGCCAAATAAATTCGCCTGTAATTTTATCATCCCTTATTACTAATTCATTTGCAAAGATATGATCTACTCCAAAATCCTTCTGGACTCTTCTAGCAACATCAATACTAGAAGCACTAATAATTGCTGTTATAAAATCCTTGCCTTTAACATAATCGAAAACTTCTTTTACACCTGGAAGATATTCTAATTCATTAACTAAAGCATAATAAGGCTTAGCATCTTTACCTTTCCATAATTTTACAACAACTTCTTCAACTAATTTTTCATAATTATTATGAAGATATTTTTCAGTTAATTTTATCCCTTGCTCTAGAGTCCCAAATCTTTTATGCAATTCTATCCAAAAATTATTATCTTTAAATATTACTCCATCCATATCAAAACAAATTAATTTATACATTTTATACTCCCCAGAACTCATTATCTTTACGTTTTAACTCAGACAACTCTCTTAACAAATCTTTTTCTTCCATAGATAACAATTTTTTAAATTTCTTTAATTGTTT
>JAHIMK010000129.1 GCA_018896675.1 Nanobdellota archaeon | reverse complement strand
TGAAAGCCGGGGGCGCAAAGTCAAGGGCCTAAAGGCCATCGAAAGATGACCCACGGCAGCCTGACAACCGAAAAGGCAAACCCGGTGAAAACCGGGGGCGCAAAGTCAAGGGCCTAACAGTCGTGTAAAAAGCGACTATGGCAGCCTGACGACCGAAAAGGCAAACCCGGTGAAAACCGGCGACGCAAAGTCATGGGTCTAAAGTCGTTGAAATGACTATGACCGCCAGACTACCTGAGTGCAATTTTTTATTTAACACTTCCGAAGTCTTCGCGCCGCGTCCCCGTAGGGGGAAGCACCCCGTAGACGCGTTGACTTCGGAGGTCTGTTTCAAGCAATGAATCTACTCAAGCGTTTAATCTTCAATCTATGGTACTTGCGGAGCGCGCCGTGGGACAGCAGCATCGTCCCGCCGGAACTGGTTGATTTCATCCAGACGCACCCTTCGGCACCGTTCGTGCCGCGAGCATCGGCGGCATCAGCGAAGCGACGCGTAGCGTGTGGACGCCGGTGCGAGACGGCAGGCTCAGGGCAAGCCCCCCGGCGAGCGCTTGATCTCGGCTGCGGTACGGGGACGAGCACGCTCGCGCTGGCGCAGGCCGGCTGGCAGGTGACGGGTGTGGATTTTGCCCCGCGCGCCATTCGGATCGCAAAACGCAAAACGAAAAACGTAAAGGCGAGGCTGGATTTTCTCGTTGCCGATGTGACCCGCCTCCCCTCTTCTCTATTCACCAGTCCCCACGACCTTGTCCTCGACATAGGCTGTTTTCACGGCCTTTCAAAAGGACAAAGGGCGGCTTATCTCGACAACTTGGAGCGGTTGCTCACCCCGGGCGGATACTGGCTGTTATATGGGTTTTTCAAATCCGCCCCGGATGCGTCCGGCCCCGGGCTTGCCGCGTCCGAACCGGACGCGTTTGCCGCCCGATTCCCTCTCCAGTGGCGCAAGGACGGCTTCGACAAGAAAAAACGCTCTTCGGTCTGGCTTTTGTTCCAAAAACCGTATTGATCTTGATCACCTCAGATCATGGGAATATGGAAGACCTCAGCACCCGCCGTCACACGGCCAACCCTGTCCCTTGCCTGCTGATCGGCTCGCTGGAGGCGCGGCGGAGGTTTGCAGAGGGGCTGCACGATCTAACGGGAATCGCCCCGGCGGTGTGGCGTGCGCTGGAATCCGAAGTCTCAGCCTATTGTGTTATTTCTCATCATGTGCAATAATACTGCAATCATTCCCATTCGCACCATCGCAAGGAGGATACCATGCAGAAACTCAAACGCCCAATCGCCATCCTGACCGCGCTCATGCTGCTGATCACCGCCTGCGGAGGCAGAGGAACCGCGCCCCCTCCCGCCACAGTTGACCCGTCCGCCGCGCCCGACATCAGCGGCACCTGGAACGGCCAATTCCTCGACCTCGCCGGGGGCATCCAGCGGATTGCCACGCTCTCCCTCGAACGCGGCGAAGGGGAGGCCATCACCGGAAGCATCGCCTTCAACACGCTCGACGCCGCCATGCCCGAATTCTACGCCGTCAGCGGCACATACGATGGAACAACTCTGCGCGTCAGCGAGAGCCAGGGGCGCTATTTCTGGGGCGTCTTCAGCGGAGGTACCTGGAACGGTTACGCGGCGTGGGGCTGTTACGACTGCCCGGGCTCGGCCTGGGCGCAGATGACGCTGCAACGCGGCATCCATGTCATCCCGGTTGAGACCAGCGGCGGGGGCACAACCGCAATCCTTCCCGGCGATCCGGTCACGATGGATTCGTGGGCATACGACGCCTTTGCTGACCCAACGCTGCCCTACGTCACCTACGGCGATAACTACCAACGTAATCTCTACGAGCGCCCCTTCGACATCCAGATGCAGTACCGTCCCGATACCGATATTGATTGGGCTTTCTTATCCTACAGCGCGGACTGGATTTACATCTCCATCATGCTGCGCGGGGATGATCCTGCCACGCAAGGGAAGAACTCGGATTACGCGGTTGAATTCGACCTGAACCTGGACGGGCGCGGCGATACCCTGGTCCAAGTTTTCCCGCCCTTCACCACTTCCTGGACGAATACCAACGCCATCATCTACCAGGATGTCAACGGTGATGTCGGCGGCCCGAACCCGCTGCTCTCAGATGCTCCCATAAAAAACGATGGCTACGAGAACGTACCCTACAGCATGGGATCCGGAGCCGACCCGAACGGGGCCTGGGCGCGCCTCGCCCCTCAGGATAATGCTTTCATTCAAGTCGCCTTCCGCCCGTCCTACATCAACAATGCCTCTTCCTTCCTGTGGGGCGTCTGGGCGGATAACAGCCAGCGGAATCCCTCCCTGTTCGATTACAACGATGCCTTCACCCGGATAGATGCCGGTTCCCCGCTGCAGGGTGATCCGAACTATCCGCTCAATTCCCTCTACTTGCTGGACAACACCTGCCGCGTCGCCTACGGATTCACCCCCACGGGGAAGGAGCCTGGTATTTGCACCCCTGAAGACGATTCAATGATCGGCCAGCAGGGTGGCTCGCCAGGCGGCAACCCGACCCCACCGAGCGGCGTAGTCCTCCTCGTCAAGCCCACCGGCACACCCGCGTCCGGCATTGTCGTTCTCGCTCAACCCACCGGCACACCCTTGTCTGGCGAGCCGACGATGGTGCCGCCCCCGGCCAATGGGACGGTATCCGGGCAGGTCTGGCAGGATACAAACGGGGATGGCATCCGGCAGGCGGACGAACCAGGCTGGAGCAGCGAGGCGGTCGTATTACGCACCGATGGCTACGGTGGCACCTGCAACGTTACCGTGGCGACCACCCTGCCCAACGCAAGCGGCTACTACCAGTTCACGGATGTCTGGCCGACGCCCTATTGCGTCGTGTTTCTCACCTCGCAGCCGACCGGGGTCTGTTCTACAAGCCAAAACGTCACCGTCCCGGCAGGAGGAACGGCTACCGCCGATTTCTGCGTCCACGCAAGCCCACCCCCGCCGCCTCCCCCAACTCAGCCGCCGGCTGCGACCGGCATCATCAGCGGGTTCGTTTACTGGGATATGAACAGCGACGGAGTGCAGGATGCTGGCGAAGCTGGCGAAAGTTCCCAACCAGTGGGTCTCTATAGAGAAGACTGCAACACTGCGCTCTTCGTAACCTACCCCGACTCGAACGGCGCATATTCCTTCTCTGGATTGGAATTGGGCACGTATTGCGTCATATACTATCCCCCCCTCCGGTTACAGCCTCGGTTCTCCCGGCGGGACAGTAGACAGCGTGGGCGTCAATGATGTGATGCCCTCGCGGGTGGATTTCCGTATCCTGCCGCCTGGATAAAGGCCTTTTTATTCCACGAAGCGCATAAAGACCTGGTTGCCGAGCAGGCGACCGCGCGCGGTGAGGCGAAGAGACCTATCCCCCCCTGCCCCCCCTTCCCTCGCAGGGAAGGGGGGATGGAGGGTTAGGTCAATCCACTCCAACAGCCCCAACCGCTCCAGTTCGTCAATCTCTTGGCGAAAGATTTCATTCATCTCCACGCTAAAACGTTTACGAAAGCCTTTCGCCGAAACGCCCTCGCGCGTCAGACGCAGGCCGGTCAGCATGGTTTCCTGCATTTCCACTTTGGCAGTTATGCGCTGATTTTTGATAGTCGCCGGCGAGAGTGGAACCTCGCCTTTCGCTACCCTTCGACTGCGCTCAGGGCAAATCTGCCATCCACCATCTGCCAGACGTTCGATATAGGTTTTGATGCGCAGGACATTCGAGTAGCGGTATCCGCCAGCCCAGCCGTGCGCGCCGGCGCCGAATCCGAGATAGGGCTGGTTGCGCCAGTATTGCAGGTTGTGGCGGCAAGCAAAAGATGAAGGATGAAAGATGAAGGATGAATTTGTTTCAGACATGCCTTCATCTTTCATCTTTCCGCTTTCATCCTTTAATTTCGCCCAGTTGGAAATTTCATATTGAGTGTAACCTTTGACTTCCAGAAAGTCGGAGGCCCACTCGTACATATCGGCGGCGAGATCGGGGTCGGGTGACGGCATGCGCCCACGCGCCGCCCAGCGGCCAAAAGGCGTGCCATGCTCGAGGGTCAGGGCGTAGAGCGAAAGATGCTCCGGGTGCAGGCTCAAAGCCAATTTAACGGTCGCCTGCCAGCGGTCGAGGGATTGCTCCGGCAGGCCATAGATCAAGTCAAGATTCAAATTATCAAATCCAGCCATGCGCGCCCATTTGACCGCCTCGATCACGTCGAAGAAATTATGGCTGCGTTCCAGTTGGCGCAGTTCATCTGCGTGCGCGGATTGGACGCCGAGGCTGAGACGGTTGAATCCCAAACGCTGCAAATCGAGCAAACAGGCAAGCGAAATTGTGCCGGGGTTGGCTTCGAGGGATGTTTCAGCATCCAATACGACATCGAAATTTTCACGAATGGCTGCCAGGATTTTTTCGAATTGTCCGGCGGTGAGTAATGATGGCGTGCCGCCGCCGAAAAAGATGGTATGTACGGTTGTTGGGTGGTTCGGTAGTTCGGTAGTTGGGTAGTTCAGTAGTTCGGTAGTTCGGAGTCCGACCAATTCGATTTCACGAATCAAAGCATTGACATAGGCGGGGATGAGCGTTTCCTGCCCGGCGTAGGTGTTGAAGTCGCAGTAGGCGCAGCGGTGACGACAGAAGGGGATGTGGAGGTAGAGGGAGTACATGAATTGCAAAAATGAGGAATGAGAAGTGAGTAAAGCGTAAGGCGTAAAGTTTAAGGCGTAAAGCGTAAAATGTAATTACCCGGCTTGGCGGCGGAGAGGCAGGCCGATGAACAGGGCGACTGGGCCGAGGAGCAGCAGCCAGATGGCCGCGCCCAGGCCAAATGTCTCCGCGGCCAGGCCGATGCCGAAGGGCAGGAGTCTTCCGAAGAGTCCGGTCACGTTGCCGATGGTCATTACCGTGCCGGATTGTCCGGGCATGGCAGCGTAGAGACGAGCCTGCAAAATGGCATACCAGCCGGAGTTGAAGAAACCCAGCAGGCCGAGCAAGCCCATCTTCAGCCAGATATTGGGCGTCAGCAGGAAGGCCGGGAAGAGGACGAGTTCGATGATAACACTGATGCGCAGGTAATCCAGGCCGCGAACTT
>JAHIMK010000138.1 GCA_018896675.1 Nanobdellota archaeon | reverse complement strand
TCATATTAATGACCTTTCCATAGCCACGCTCGATCATTTGGGGTACCACGGCCTGGGCTACAAGGAAATAGCCCTTGAGGTTGGTGTTAATGACCAGGTCCCAGGCCTCCTCCGGAAATTGTAGCACGGGCATCCGATGATTGACCCCGGCATTGTTGACAAGAATGTCTACCTTACCAAAGCATTTCAGAATCTGGTCTACTCCTTCATGGACATCTTTTTTAGAAGTGACGTCCAAAAAGAAGCCTGCCGAGTTCCTTCCCAAATCTTTGATGGAGGCAGAAACTCGATCCAGATCAGCCGTTTTCCGGCCACATACCGCCACATCCGCGCCGGCATTGGCCAGGGCCATGGCAGCCACCTCACCTAAGCCTCGGGTACTACCCGTGACCAATGCGACTTTACCGCTGAGATCAAATAGCCGTGCACTCATAATGCTTAGCTCCGAGAATTTAGTGCATTATTGAAACCTTGGTCGTCCGGGCCAAGTCAGGGCTTTTTCGGCTTTGCCGTTTGAGATTCAATAGAAATCGTGGTGGCAAAGCCATGAATCGGTTGTAAAACCGGGTCCTTTGGGCACGAATAGTCCGATTCAAGCGATTTCTTTACTCCCGCCTTTACTACAAAACTCTTCAACATGCTACGGACAACAAGGGCTGGGTGGCAATTGGTCAACGGTAAGAAGACCAGGTTGGGCTTTTAGTACCTGAGGAATTGAGTTTACAGCACGGGCTACGGTCGCCCATCCTCCTTGCTCTGCCAGCTCTCCTTCAATTGAAACCTTGACATTCGGTTCTCCGTCAATCATTATATACGTGCCAACTGTTACACCGTCTTCGCCTATATTGGGCAAAATTAAACCCGTAATTTCTTGGATAATAACGTCTTTCCCATTCGCATACCCTGTTCCAATCTGCTTAAATCCACACATCGTTCCGGGGTCTACCATGCCATATTTTGCTTTTCTTTTTGATTTTGAAACCAACCCTTCCTGGGACTCCTTAAAGTCATCTATAATCCATCCCATTGCTTTCGCTGTTATGTTCACTGTCTGTTCAAGGCCCACATGAAGCACAATGTCGCCATTACTCAACCCTTCCTTGAAAGATTCAGGGCTTTTCCCGACGCCTATGTGTTCCCATACAGCCGGTCCATATCGAGAAAAATCGACAACCCTGACGACACGAATTTTATTGACCTTCTTCAATGCTCCGGTCATTGTAATGGGAAGGTAGTCGAACATAAAACCAGGATTGACACCGGTACCCACAAAAGTAACCCCTTTTTCTTTTGCTAGAGAATCGATTTTCTCAGCTACTTCTATTTCTGTTAACCATGGAAAGCTCGCTTCTTCCGCGATTGTTATCACATTCTTTCTTGTTTCCAGCGCTCCCTCAACTTGAGAGAAAGTATCTTTTATGGTTGACGCAGCGAAATGAAGGACAATATCAGCTTCGACTGAACTATAGACCTCCCGTGCATCTGACGAAACTATAACTCCAATTTTCTTATCAATATTGATCATCTTTGACAAATCTTCACCAACACCTCTCTTATGACCAATGGCTCCCACGATTTCGAAGTTTTGTTTTTCAAGTATTAACCTAGCTGCCTGTCCTCCCATTTCGCCAATTCCCATCAAAATTACTCTGGTTTTGGATGCCATATCCTTCCTCCTTTCTGTGACCAATAAACAATATGTTATTTTTTCTTAGGTTGAAGTGCTTCGCATAGCGAAATGCTATAACGACCCTTCTCTAAAAGGTTTTTTCCAAGATCTTCTATTCAAACATCAGTCCTGGGAGCCAAAGTGCAATCTTCGGGAAAATCATAACCAAAACTAATCCGACCGCCTGAAGAGGTACAAATGGAATTATCGAACGGTATAGTTGGGCCATAGTAATCTCATTGGAAAGACCCTTCATGTAAAAGAGCGCAAATCCATAAGGAGGTGTTAAAACCGCTATTTGCATGTTAATAATAAATAGTATGCCAAACCATAAAGGATCGAAACCTAGGGCTGTTACTATCGGTATGTAAATCGGAGCAGCTATCATGATTATTGCATAATCTTCCATTAGCATTCCCAGAACAATCAGGCTTATCTGCATACCAATAATAATAAGCCAAGGGTTAATACCTGAGCCAGTCACCAAGCCTTTAACCAAGTCCGCAGCACCCATTGCCATATAAAATCGGCTAAAGCACGAAGCCCCAATTAATATCCACATGACCATACTGAAAAGTTTCAATGTGCGGAAACAAGCTTCTTTCAACATCCTCCAGCTAAACTTACGGTAAAACACTGTAGTTAAGAATGCTCCAAAAGCACCTACGGCAGAGGCCTCCGTAGGAGTCGCCGCACCAATAAATATTGAACCTAAAACCAATACAATGAGGGCCATCGGCAAAATTGAATCCCTTAAGGCGGCAAATTTTTGCCTCCAGGTGACGGTCTCTTCAGAGGATAAAGCAGGGCCAGCCGATGGATTGAGATAGCATTTTATCCATATGAAGGCCATGTATAAGAAAGAAAGAATAAGTCCCGGTATGATACCCCCTAGAAACATCTTTCCTATCGAAAGTTTGCCTAAGGAAGAATAAAGTATCATCGCTACACTCGGAGGAATTAGCGCACCCAAAGCTCCTCCTGCCATAATAGCACCCATAGCCAGTTCCTTGTTATATCCACGGCGAAGCATGGAAGGTAAAGCTATGACACCCATAGTTACAATTCCAGCTCCAATTACGCCAACCATCGCGGCCATTGCCGTGCATATTACCACAGTCCCAATTGCCAAACCTCCCTTTACGGGGCCCATCCAAAGATACACCATTTTAAAGAGAGTTTCAGCTAAGCCAGAACGCTCCAATATATTTCCCATTAGGATAAAGAGAGGAATCGCTACAAGCATGAAGGATGTCATTGAACCAAGGGCTGCATGGGTTATCAATTGCAGCGAATGAGGTCCCCACAAAAATATAGTGAATAACATAGAAACGCTTCCCAAGCTGAACGCGACTGGCAAACCAGTTACAAAAACTAAAAAGACAGACAAAATTAGACATAACGTTAGTAGTTCGATACTCATGATCATTCCTTTCCGTGGATAACAAACAATATGTCCATGCACAGTTTTGCTATTCCCTGAAAAAGTAGTAGAATAGATGCTAAAGGAATTGTTAGTTTAAGAGGAAATAATGGTGGACCCCAAGGAGTGGACGTATGTTCATTCAGTACCAGAGAGTCATGTGCCATTTCAGCACCTCTCCAAATCAGTATAACAAGAAAGAAAAAGAAAAGAGGTGAAGAAATAATGTCCATAATGGCCCTTGTTCTTGGAGACCAGCGCCCATAGAATATGTCAAGGTTTACATGGGCTTTGTGGTAGTGTGCATATGCACCTCCGAGCACTCCAATGCCACCGAAAAGGAAAGTACTTAACTCATGGGAAAATATTGTAGGGTTATTAAATCCATATCTAGCTATAACCTCATAAACCAACAATAGACACATAGGTATCAAGAGCAGGCTAACTGTCTTTCCAGTCAATTCCGAAACTGCGTTCAGAAAATTTGATATTCTTACGATCTTCTGCATACAAGTACCCCTTAATTATTCTATCAATACTTTTTTATCAAAATTGTCGAGAAAGCTCCGTCCGCGGAGTCGAGCGCCCCACGCAAGCGAAGCGCCGTGTGGGGCGCCAGTTTACTTCAGATGTGAGATCAATTCAAAAAATATGATTGTTTGACCTTCTTGTTCATTCTAATTGTTGGGTCATTTACACTGACAATTCCTTCCGCGAATTTTAGAGGGCTGATCGTTAATCAAGGAAAAAGTTAGATTAGAAGGGATACATATTCCGGGATCTTGGGCTTATCCTGCTAATCATTACTTTAAGTAACCTAAGAAGACCATATAGTCTTCCAGTATCTTTACAAGTTTTCCAGAAACGGCATCTTGTCTTCCTAGTTCGTCCCACAATTCTTTTCCGACTTCACGTAGTTTAGATTGATCAGTGTCTGATAGCACGTGACTTTGAACTCCAGATTTTCTCATTTCCTCCCATGCCATATCATTTTGATTCCAGCATTCTATTTCCATTAGTTGATTATTCTCTCTTGCTGCTATCAAAAGAATTCTTTGCAAATCAGGAGGTAATGATTTCCAAGCTTTCATATTTACGAGCATAGGACATATTTGCGCAGGTACAACATCAGGCCTCATGTAATATTTTGCCATTTCATAAAGCTTTAAATCGTAAGTTTCTCCTGAGCTGCCACATACAGCCCCATCAACGACACCAGTTGCGAGAGCAGTATATACTTCGCCGTATGGGACTATCACTATTTTAGCTCCCAATTTGGCTAACACCTTGGCTTGGGGACCACCTGCTCTGATTTTCTTTCCTTTAATATCACTTAGTGACTTTATCGGTGTTTTTGAAATTAAAGGCGTTCCAGGTTGAATGCTTGGTCCCAAATAGTAACAACCTAAAGGCGCGTAGACTTCTTTCCTCAGAACCTCAGCAAAACCTCTTTTTCGAAAAAGGGTATCAATCTCCAATGCATTTGTTAGGGAAAATGGCAATCCAGTCTCAATCAGAGACTGTGGTACGGTTCCTGAGTAATAGCCCGGGTAAGGCACGGCTACTTCTAATAGTCCTGTACGCACTGCATCAAACGTCTCCGCTTCTCCAATAACCTCTCCAGAGCCAGTTACGCTAATAATGAGTCTCCCACCGGACATTTCCTTCACATTTTCACAAAAATTTGGGAAGATATAATCCCCATACAAAGTCCCTTTAGATGCCCAGGTTGACATTTTCCAACGGTATATTTCGCCCGCTTGCGCTTGAGTGGTTAGCATAGAAAACACGACACTCAAGAGCACCATTATGCTAAACTGTACGAAATGTTTTCTGTTCTTCATCATTGTCCTCCTTCCAAAAGTTTGTTGAGCCTGTCTGGCTTTTCAAATAATGCCCAAAATCCCGATTCTCAGAGCCTAATGACCTCGGCTGACTCTCCTGCTATATTGTTTTTGAACGACACACTTTTATTGTTGTTCATTCCCGTCATCCTCCTGTAAGGCTCACATAGCCTTTGTTGATCCTGAATGAATTTCAACTATTGATTTGTCGCATTATGTTAAAGAAAACGAAAATCCTAAATTCATGCTCGCTTTCTGTTTCTAAATAAAAATTCCAAGAAACCAGAAACTAAGTTTATTAGGCAAGTCAAAATGGCAATCGAGTTGAAAACCGCTGACCTTCTTCTCCCAGCTAGGTACGGGCTGTGAAAACTTTATGGTTCAGCACTAAGAACAAAGAGAAAAGAGAGCTTTCGGTTTGAATGCTCTGAAGTTATTTGCCGAGTCATAACTTTGGCTCGGAAGAGCCGATGCTGCCCGTATTCAAAAAAAGCGATGTTAACTGCGTTCTTGACTTAAATAAAAATATGCGGTAGTTACCAAAAAACACAGTAAAACAATGATGTAAAGGGTTATAAGGTAATGTTTGAATTCGAAATTGGTCATACGCTTTTTGCTTTGCTTGACCCTTGGGACTAATCAGCCAACTTTTTCGATTGGAATGACTATTGTCTGCAAGAGCTTATGCCATAAGGTAATTAGTATCCCGGCAGCAGGTCTAATAGTTTTTGTATTGTAGGGTTTATATAAAAATACTGAAAATCTGTCAAGCTTTTTTTCAATATTTAGTAAAATTTTTCGTTCACAAGCGATAGATAAGTTTATATTTTAGAAATTTAAAGTACTTACATTGGTAATCACTTGCTTAGTATTAGATAATTTGCAATTTATGGAATGGATCTGAAGCGACCGTCAGATGACTTTTATTGCACCTTTTTATAATTAATTTATATACTTAAGTTTATATTGACGTTTGATCATGAAGATTCATTTTTTGCATGCTAGAGGCATTTTTGGGATATCAAATGAAATATTTTTCAAAAAAACATATAGACGACTGGTAAGTTTTCGTCTATACTGAAATAGAATTTTAGAAATATTGAAAAATAGCGATAAGGATCACTATGAACGACCTAGGGGACAAACTACGAATTTTACGAAAGGCTAAGGGCCTTTCTCTTACCCAGCTTAGTAACCGAATCGGTTCCTCGGCCTCTTACCTTTCCATGGTCGAAAACGGAAAGGTCGATCCCTCGATCTCCCGTTTAAAAAGAATTGCAGATGGGCTTGAGGTCACCATTGTGGATTTGTTTCAAAACCGCAGCACCCGAGACGTCGTAATTCGTAAAGAAGAAAGGATCAAAGGAAGGTTTCCTCGATCCAAAACAGAAATAGAAATCTTGGTCCCGCATATCCCTGACAAACAAATGGATGCTCGTTTGGCCTACATCCACACTGGTGGAAGCTCCGTAGGTGATTATCAACACCCAGGAGAAGAATTTGGTTTGGTCCTAAAAGGTACTCTCGAACTCACGGTTGCTGGTATGAGTTATAAATTGCTGGAAGGGGATAGTTTCTATTTCAACTCGGAACAGAATCACCATTGGCAAAACGCAGGGGATGATGAGGCCGTAATAGTTTGGGTGAATTGCCCCCCTAGCTTTTGATCTACACTGGACGCCCGTATTCAAGAAATTGAAAGAGGAAATCGGGTCAGGTCATGACTTGAAATACCAGATTTTCCTTTGAACGATGTTGCTTATAGTAGAGTAATGAAGAAGCCTTAGGTTCTTCCCTATTTCCGTCATTGTATATCCAAATTCCCTGTGCGCTTGAATATGTCTGCGATTATAATACTGATGTACCCACAATCAAAGAATTCAGCGGTGATGGGATGGATATGGTAGATTTTTTAAGATAACAACCAAGCGAAAGCGGGCATTTTCTTCCTGAAGATTAACAG
>JAHIMK010000066.1 GCA_018896675.1 Nanobdellota archaeon | reverse complement strand
TTAGTTAACTTTGTTGGTCTGCCACTTCGTGGAAGAGTATGTAAGGTCTTGCCTTTATTAAAACGTGTAATCTATTTATGTGCAGTTGGTTGGCTACAACCAATTAAATCAGCGATTTCTTGCTGATTTTTTCCTTGTTGATGCCACTTGACTATTTGTTCCCGTTCTTTTATTGATAACATACATAATTAAAAAACACAATAGGATTTATAGTTTACTTTTGTCGTTAACTACTTGTAGAATAAATTTAAATAGTTAATTTACCTTTGTTTTTAGAATGAAAAGAGGTTTATTAGCCAAATTAATTCTTCCAATCGCGCTTGCTACCACAGCTTATGCAAAACCAATAGACAAACCAGTTGAACAAAAAGTTGAACAGCCATATACTTTAAAAGCAAAAAGAAACAATTCTGTTGAAAAATATGGAATTATTATGGTTGGAAGTTCAAGAGGTGGAAGAGATTATTCAGATCCTATTGATAAAAACTGTTTTTGGTTAAATGGCACATATGCCTATAAATATTTAGAAGAATTAGGATTCAATAAATTATTCATGTTTTATGCAGATGGCAAGCCCGATTTTAATGAAAAAGTTAATGAAGAAACAATAAAAAAATTAAAGGGGAGATTTAAAGGAAAACCAGAATTATATTCGGCAACTATAGATAATTTAGAATCTATTGTAAATAAACTTTCTAAAAAAATTGATGACAATGATATTTTTGTATTAGTTATAGAGACACATGGTAATGAATTTATGTTAGAAATGCAAGGAGACGGCCATGATTTAAGCCCTTGGAATTTAAATAAGATTTTAAAAGATGTAAAGCCCGGATATGGTTTGTTATACATAGACGCTTGCCATTCAGGATCTTATATTGACCATTTAGATCTTCCAAATTTTACAATCTTATCTTCTACTGAAGATCATACATTAGGTTGGGGAGACAGAGGTTTTTCTGGCGCAAGATATTTTTTCAGAAGTTTATTAGATCCAGAAAGTGATACTAATGTAGATGGTAAAGTTACTATCAAAGAAGCTTTTGAAAAATCTAAAAATGATGCCAACAATCATTTAGTAAGGATATGGAATTTTTTATTAAACCGATATAATTGGGAAGAGGCAGGAGATCCTAAAAACTTAGCTAAAGAAATCTCAGTAGTGCCTCAAATAATTGTGGGCAAAAAATCTTCAGATCAATTTTATATCTTTGATTCCTGGTATTTTGTAAAAGAAAAAAAGAAATAGAAATTTATTCTATTTCATAAACTAATGAAGCTGAAGCCCTAATTTCTAAACTTTCAGGCATAATATTTGTTGATTTTTGATATTCATCCCCACTACTTAAACTAGCCATTTCAGGAGCTGCTCTAAAATAAGGAGTATAGCCTGTATTGCCACTAATTGAAACTAATTTTTCCAATTTAACTTCAGCAGCAGTAGCCATCGCTTCTGCCCTACTCTTTGCTTCTTCAGTTGCTTTAGTTAAAGCTTGTTTTTCAACTTCTTTCTTAGTTTCATCAGTTAAATCAAATATTACCTGATTAACACCATTTGCCCCAGCATTGACTGCAACATCTATTAAATTTCCAACATCATCAATCTCTTCAGTTGTAACCTTAATAGTATGCCTTACTTCATAGCCAACAGTTATATATTCTTCATCATCCTGGATCCACTTCATTTTAGGATACAAATTAAATGAAGATGTTTCAATATCATCTTTGTCAACATCTGCTCCTTTCAAGGCCCTATATACTTCATCTGTAATTTCAGCATTTAAGTCCTTAGCTTCTTCAGCTGTAACAGCTTCTGTAAACACATTAATGTAAAGTTCTGCTTTGTCAGGCATTACTGTGACAACTCCTTCACCAGAAACTGTTAATACATTTGTTGCTGGCTGAATACTAAAACTATAATCCGGTTTGATTGCTGCCATAACTATGATAGCTGCAACGAGTCCAATCATAATAAATCCCATGAACATATTTTTGAATTCCATATTTCTTAGTAATCTTAACTTCCTTTTAAACCTTGTTTAGACTGCAATTTAACTTAAAGTTATAAGAAAAACTTAAATATCTAAACTAAAACCAAATATACAAAATGGAAGAATTACAAAAAGCAATTGTAGGCAAACACTTAGCAAATGATAACCCTTTATTTAAAAAAAAAGCTCAAAGAATAAAAATAAGAGGACAGGATCTTAAATCAAAATCTGAACTATTCTCTATTTCTTATGAATTGGGTGGCGTAAGAGATAGATCCATCAATTTCTTACCACTTTTTGATTATAATGTTTCAACAATTTGCTTTATTAAAATCCCTACCTCATTATTACAAGGTCATATTTGTATAAATGAAAACCTCAAATTTCAATTAAAACCTAATCCTAAACCTATAAAAGTTGTTATTCCAGAATTACAAGATTTCTTTCAATTAAGGAATTTAGCTCAAAAAAATAATCTCAAATCTATTGTCCAAACTAATAAAACAGCAATAGTTGATGCTTGTTCATTAGAAGCTAATTTCTCTTTCAGAATATTTGCATCGAGCCATGGTAATCTTGTAGCTTTTATGGACATAAATCATATTCATGCTGAAAGAATAATTGAATTATATCTAAATACAATTGACAAAAAATTTAGAAATTATCAAATACTCGAACAATATTTTAAGGAAAAAGATGGAAATGGTAAAAAACTATATTCAGACCAACAATCGAAAAAATATAATTTAGAAAGAGACAGATTACATCAAGATTTATTCGACAGGGTAAAAGAAATATTCAATTTTGGAAAATTAGATTATAAATTTGTTAAATATTAAAAAGAAGTAAAGGGGATGGGGTTGATTACTTTAATTGAAGATTATTTAGGAATAAGGAATGAAGGTTTTGGAAAAAGAATAGTCCTTATTGGTTTAATTTCACTACCTTTATCAACATGGCTGGGAGGAATTTTATATACTTGCAATAAACCTTGGAAAGAATTTGAAAAATCACAAGGGATTGTAAAAGTTGTTGAAGAAAAACCTTTAACTTTTGAAGAATACAAAAACTCTTTGAAAAATTATAAACCAAAATTCCCAAAAATATCAAATTTTAAATTTCAAAAAAAAGAAATAAAATTTTATACAGCACCGGAGGGAAATAAAAACGGACAAATTTAATTGTGTATTACCTTCATGGGAAGAAATACAGGGCGTGGCAAAAAAGACATGCAATTTAGTAAAAAGTTCTGATTTTCACCCAGATGTTATAATAGCAATAGCAAGAGGTGGTTTAGTACCTGGAAGATTATTCTGTGATTTCTTGCACATAAAAAATTGCTATTCAATCAAAGTTGATCATTGGGGATTAACGGCAACAAAAAATGGTGAAGCTAAATTGACTCATGCTTTAAATTTAGATTTAGAAGAGAAAAAAGTTTTAGTTGTAGATGATGTAACTGATACTGGACAAAGCATGGACTTAGCAAAAAAACATATTTCTGAATTAAATCCAAAAGAAATTAAAACAGCAACATTGTTCCATTTAACAGGATCAAAATATACACCAGACTTTTTCGGAAAAGAAAGAGAATGGGCATGGATAGTTTTTCCTTGGAACTTTACAGAAGATATAGTTAATATTATTAGAAAAATTGGAAAAGATAAAAGTTTGGAAGAGATTAAGAAAAAACTACAAGAGAACTATGCTGTTAGCTTAGGCTATGAACAAGTACAAGAATTCCTAAACCATATCAGTTACTTAGAAAAACAAGGAAAATAAAATTATTTCTTATTTTTCTTTAGTGACGAATGCTTTACTAATTTTTTATCAAATTCCAGTATTGCTTTTTCTAAACTTAAAATTTTACTTTCTAATAATAAAATCCTTCTCAATGAATAAAGCATAGCAGCTACTGCACCAAGCAAAATATACATCACAATTAGGATTTGGTTTTCGATTGCCATTTAAAATCACCTCTTTATAATAATTTATTAGTAAAACTAGTATAAAAGTGTTACTTTAATGTTAAAACGTAAAATTTATATAGGGGTTTAGAAATACTCCAAAATATCAAAACAAGGAGGGATCAAACATGGATGATGATATCTTTTATGATGAAGAAGAAGAAGAAGAAATGAATGATGTTGATGTTAAGTTAGAAGACGACGAAGAGGAAGACAAGGGATTAGACTTAGAATTTTATGATGATGAAGATTAAATTTTTTTTCTTAATTTTTTTACACCACACATTCGGTAATACTTTAGCTTTCTGAAGCTAAAATATTATGCATGAAAAATAAAGGGTTTTGCTTTTGTAATCTTGCTGTTTCAACAATGGACAAAAGTACTTCTAATATTTCTGC
>JAHIMK010000083.1 GCA_018896675.1 Nanobdellota archaeon | reverse complement strand
CCAAAGAGACAACCGCGACCCCGTATCCCTTTCGATACGGAAGCGTCACACAAAATGGATACTGCATTGTTTTTGGAAACCGACCTCATCCAGCGCGCTCGCCAATATGATCGTCAAGCCCTGGCGCAGATTTACGATCTCTACAGCCCGGGTTTATATCGCTATGCCATGCGGTTGCTCGGAGATTCGAACCTGGCGGAAGACTGCGTCTCTGAAACCTTCAGCCGCTTGCTGGGCGCGCTACAGCGCGGCAAAGGGCCGCGAGACCATTTGCAGGCCTATCTTTACCGCATCGCCCATAATTGGATTACCGACCAGTACCGCCGCCAGCCGCCTGCGGAAGAATTGGATGAAAACCTGCCCAATCCAGGCGAAGACCCCGAAAGCGCCGCCACCCGGCTCATGCGGCAAGCCCGCTTGCGCGAGGCCATCCGTCGCCTGACGCCCGACCAGCAGCAGGTCATTGCCCTCAAGTTTTTGGAAGGCTGGGAGAATGAAGAGATTGCCAATGCGCTGGGCAAGCCCCTGGGAGCGGTTAAATCTTTACAGCACCGCGCGCTGGAAAACCTAAAGCGCTTTTTATTGAATGAGGATTTGGTATGAACCCGGAGAACCGTATTGACCCCCGCCTGTCAGCCATGCTGGAAGAGCTCAAGGAAGTTCCGCCGCGCGAGGCGCGCGCCGCGGCGCGCGGCCGCGCCCGTTTCCTGACCGAAGCCATCAAATTGCATGCAGCCGTATCTGGAAGAAGCGCTTGGCGTCTCAATGGATGGAAAATTCAACCAAGGAGATTTGCCATGACTCTGATTACTATTGCTACAATCGTTGCACTGCTTTTTGGCGGCGGCGCGGCCACAGTCTATGCCGCGCAGGATGACCTGCCCACTGAGGCGCTTTATCCACTCAAGACTTTCAGCGAGGATGCCCGTCTCTGGTTCAACGCCGATCCGCAGACTGAAATTGACATGCTGCTGGAATTCGTCCAGACGCGCGTCGAAGAGCTGATCCAACTCACTGCGCTCGGCGTCACGCCGCCCGCCAATGTGACCGAACGACTTCAATTGCACGTTGATCAGGCTCTGCAGACGGCCGCCGGCATGGAGGATGCCGCTCTGCAAGGCGCGTTGCAGCAGATCCATACCAACCTGCAAACCCAGGCGCAGGTCATGACCATACTGCAAACCCAGTCGCAGGGCGAGGCAACCCAGATTTTGGAGCAGACCCGCACCATGCTGGAGACCCGCATCCGCATGGTGGACAACGGCCTGGCCGACCCGCAGGGATTCCGCAACACGATCCGCGAAGAGAAACAGAATGAATTCCCCGGCACGCCTGGACCCGGCTATAGACCTGGCCCAAGCGGGACGCCCGAGCCGGGAGGCAAGGGAAACGGCCCCAGTGATGGCACACCAGGAGACGGTGGAATGGGACCCGGCACCAATCCCAGCGAGACCACCATGCCGGGTGGCGGCAATGCGCCTGGCGGCGGTGGAATGGGCCCAGGCTCCAATCCCAGCAAGACCCCCATGCCGGGAGGCAGCGGGACGGGGCCAGGCAGTGGAGGTACACCCGGACCGGGTGGCAATGGAGGCGGGAACAAGCCGTAGTGCTGGAGAGCGTCTTTTACACCCACTCCCTGAGCAAAATAATGAGCCGGAGGATCTTCCTCCGGCTCTTCCATTCTAGATCTTGCCTTATTTCCAAGTTCGCTTGTCAATAATGATCTTTGTTGGATCTTTTATCTCATCGAGGGTAACGAACTCAACCCGATCCACCTTCACACGGCAGGCAGATTGGACGGCATAGTGTGGGAATTAAAAAATCACAGGGCTATGTCCGTCTAGCCCTGTGAAGGATTTGTGACCGTTGCGCGTGTTATTCTACTGGCACAACGTTTGTCGCCTGCAGGCCCTTGGGGCCTTGCTCGATAGAGAACTCCACCTTCTGATTCTCCTCCAGGCGCTTGTAGCCTTCCATTTGGACAACCGAGAAGTGGACGAACACATCCTCGCCATCTTCACGGCCGATGAAACCATAACCTTTGGTGGTGTTGAACCACTTGACTGTGCCAATGTAACGATCTTCCATCTTTTTTTCTCCTACAGAATAATTAGACGCCCGGCGCGCCGACCGCAGGTTCTTCGAAAGGCCTACTTGGCAAACATATAGGAAGATAAATTCAAACAAAGTCAAGCGAAAAGTGTGGGTATTTAAAAAATTCACAGGGCTATGTCCGTCTAGCCCTGTGAAGGATTTGTGACCGTTGCACGTGTTATTCTACTGGCACAACGTTTGCCGCCTGCAGGCCCTT
>JAHIMK010000131.1 GCA_018896675.1 Nanobdellota archaeon | reverse complement strand
GTATACGAAAAACCCAAAACTTTGAAGAAAGGAGGCGATTGATCAATGAATTTAACAGACAAAGGAATGCAATTGAAAAAGGGATCCAGGCCCTCAGAACAAGCAGATGGGAAAGTCCTAAAGACCCAGGGGAAAGACGCAAAAGAGCGATGTCCTGATTGCGGAGAAATTGTTTGCCGCGCTGGTGGGTGCCCTTTCTGTCGCTACTGTGGATGGTCACGGTGTCCTTGAGGCATGAAGAAGGAGAAGTTATGTACAATTCTTGAACGTGCCGGGTTTTGTAACCGGCCCTTTTCTTATGAAAGGAGAAAATGATATGGCAGAAGAGATGATGAACCAGACAGTGACAGATCAGGAAGTAGAAACATGCTCTAACTGCGGAAATATCTACCGGATAGAGCTGCTAAAAGAAGGTGAAGACTGGAACGACTTCGGTTATCGCCATTGTCCATTCTGCGGTCTGGTCACAGATGAATACGCCAACATGTCTTAAGGATTAATCTAAACCTATAACCAAAATAATCAGCACATAAGCCCCTGGGAATAATCTCAGGGGCTTTTTTTGTGCCTAAAAATCGGAGGTAAGCCATGTATCTCAAAGTCATTTGTGCATGGTGCGGCAAGTTCATGCGCATCAAGGAGTGTAAAGGGGCGGGGGTAAACACCCTGCCTATTTCGCACTCCATATGCCCTGCATGTTCAAGAAAATTAGAGGAGGAGATGGAACAAATCCTCCGACAAAACCCCAAACCAACAGGAGAGGAGGAATGTCATGAGAGACAAGGTTAAACAGGTCTTAGGAACCATATTAGAGAAGTTCAAATCAGGAGACATTCCTGAAGCAGTGGCCTATTCCATGTTCCCTGTGGCAAATATTCCGAGTTCCAAGTGGTCAATACTAAACAGGACGCTCATGTTTCTGTCCGGCACTCAAGACGGCAGGGGTTACAGACAATGGAATGAGGCCAACAGGTATGTCAAGAAGGGATCTAAAGCCTTCTATATCCTGGTTCCCTTTATCAAGAAAACTGAGGATCACGAAACAGGCGAGGAAAAGCAGGCGCTTGTGGGTTTCTTGGCGCGGGCTGTTTTTCGCTATCAGGACACGGACGGAGAACCATTAGATTATGAACAAATCGAACTCCCAGACCTACCCCTGATTGAAAGAGCGGAACAGTGGGGGATATCTGTGAAGGCCATACCGGGAAATTTCAGCTATCAGGGTTTTTATTCGCCGGTGAGAAAGGAAATAGGCTTAGCAACAAAGGACGAGTTCGTGTTTTTCCATGAACTGGCGCATTCGGCGCATGAGAAGGTCAACGGAAATCTTAAACGAGGACAGGACCCCATCCAAGAGATTGTGGCTGAACTTTCAGCCGAGGCACTCTGCAGGATTGTTGGCAAGACAGGCGGTAAGTACCTGGGAAACTCATACCGCTACATAGAAGGATATGCGGGAGACCTGCAAATCTCTGCCTATTCAGCCTGCCTCAAAGTCATGTCGGAGACAGAGAAAGTTCTAAATCTTATATTGAAAGGAGAGAATCATGACGCTTGAAATGAAATGCTTGACGCACTGGCAACGGTTAGGAATCAAGGATTTGAAGACCCTCAAAGAGCATATCAAGGCGATTTTCGACAAATACCAGCACCAAGAGGAAGTCCTGATAGCCCTTTACAAAATGGTCTTTCCTGAATGGGATCAGATCGACAAGGTAGAGGGATTTCCTGCGGCAGGTAACGATCTGTGGCAGTTTATTTGTCGTTGTTTTCAGGAGTTTGACCGCAGAAACCACCCTGAAGTAATGCCAGCAGGTGCATGGATGAACAGCGGATTCTCCGTCAATTACGAATTATCGCCATGGGAGATCGGCTTTAAGAAATGTTCTGTGGTCTATAAGGATGAAATAGAGGTGATCGCCGCATAAGGAATCACCCATAACAATTGAATAACCAATATTTCAAGGCGGTCATGCTGATTTTTATGGGCGCTTTTTTTATGGAGGTGGCTAATGACAAATGAACAAATACAAGAATTGATAAGGGACGAACTCAAAAAGAGGGATGTCACATTCTATGACATGATCAGTTTGCCAAATTATGGCGTTGATCCAAATCCTGAAGGTAAGGACAGGGATCGTAACCAGAGAATACGGCACAACAGGTTCAACGACATACTTGGCAGTGCAAGGATGAAGGAACTCCTGTGTGAGGGAGAATATAATCCATATGATTACTATCCACCATTGAAAATCCCATTACAAGATCTGTTCCGTTTCTGGTGGAACCGATGCATAGAAAAAGAAGCGGTTGTAGATGAAATTCTGGAGGACATTTTTGACTATTTTACCGACCAAATGAGACCGCTGGAGAAGGAAAAGAAGTCGATGGATCTGATAGTTGATTTTGGGCAGTTGCAAATGGATCAGGCCGCCTAATCTATTAACAAATCATTAAACAAAGAGCCGCTTGCAGGTTTTGTAGGCGGCTCTTTTCTATTTCAGGAGGTGTGAAATGAATGTTGGAATTGTAGGAGCCAGGAAATTTCAAGACAGACAATCGGTTTTAGATCTTGTCAACTCTCTCCGGGCTGATTCGGTTATTGTTACCTCTGGCTGTACGGGTGTTTGCACATGGGTGAAAGAGGAAGCCGAAAGGCGACACATGGAGGTGGTCGTATATTCCCCCGACCTTCAAAATATCCGGGCATGGTTTGAGGTCCCCAAAAGATATTACAAACGTAATAAGGAATTAGTCGAGAAATGTGACCTCCTACACGCCTTTATCAGCCAGGAAGACGGATTTGCGGGCGGGACAAAATTTGAGGTGGATTATGCAGTGTCAATGGGGATACCGGTACAAGTCCACTGGGAGAACGGCATATCAGAGACATTTTATCAGTATCCTTTGCCATTTATGGAACCACAGCATACATTTTTCTTTGCATGGCAGGAATTTTTCTGTAAAACTAATCTTG